>JANORY010000126.1:0-6971 GCA_031415535.1 Burkholderiales bacterium
GGCTTGCGTCTCAAGTACGGCAACCCCCTGTATCTCGACGACGTCGCCGCCGACTTTCCCGACATGCCCATCATCTCCGCGCATCCGGGCGTGCCCTGGCAGGACGAGCAGTTGTCGGTCGCGCTGCACAAGCCCAACGTCTACATCGATCTCTCCGGCTGGTCGCCGAAATACTTCGAGCCGAAGCTGATCCAGTATGCCAACACCATACTGAAGGATCGTGTGCTGTTTGGCACCGACAATCCGGTGATTTCGCCGGATCGATGGCTGGCTGACTTTGAGAAAATCGCCATCAAGCCGGAAGTGCGGCCGCTGATCATGAAAGAAAACGCTGTGCGACTGCTCAAGCTCAAATAGTGCTCGTACCTTCTTCCAGGGCTGGTGGGTGACGGCCTCTGCGGTTTCGCCGCGCGCGCTGGTGCTGTTGTTCGGCCTCACGATCCTGTGGGGAACCAACTGGCCGTTGTTTCCGCTGGCCATGCGCGAGGTCTCGGTCTGGACCTTTCGCGCAATTTCAGTCCTGGGTGCGGCGCTGATCCTGCTGGCAGTGGCGTATTTCCGAGGTCAGTCGTTAAGGGTGCCGCGCGAACTGTGGCCGACCTTGTTCGCGGCCTCGTACAGCAACCTGCTGATCTGGAATATCGCCACTGCCTATTCATCGATCATGATCCCGTCCGGTCAGTCAGCGATGCTGGCCTACACCATGCCGTTGTGGACCGCGCTGATATCGGTGCTGGTGCTGGGCCAGCAGTTGACGCGACGGCTGGTTCTGGCCCTCTTGCTCGGTGCCTTTGCGGTAATACTGCTGATGATTCCCAATTTCGCGGCCTACGTCGATGCGCCAGCCGGTGTTGCTTTGGGGTTATTGGCGGGTTTGGGCTGGGCGGTCGGGACGCTGGTCATGAAACGGCGGACGATTGATTTGCCGGTCACTGTGTTTACCGCCTGGCAAATGATCGTTTGCGGCATTCCGATCCTGATATTCGCACTCGTGCTCGGTGATCGACAGTGGTACTGGCCGACCTGGCCGTCGATCGCGGTGATTGCCTACATCACGGTCATTCCGATGGCGGTGGGCAATGTTTTGTGGTTTTCGATTGTCGGGCTTCTACCGGCTAATTTGGCGGGTCTGTCGGCCATCATGGTGCCGGTGGTGGCGATGTTGACCGGCGCACTGATACATGGCGAGCCCTTGGGCACACGGCAATGGTTGGCGATGATGTTCAGTGTCGGCGCGCTGTCGTTGGCGTTATTCAAACCGGCGAAGTCGGATTAGGCACCTGGTGCTGACGACGCGGTACTGAACGCGTCCATGCGCGTGTTATTGCATGACACAAGCGGTCGCCTGTAAAACTTCGCCTTGGGCGTTCTGTACGAAGGCCGCAACGCCGAGCGAACGACCGGCGCTAGGGGTGTCCAAGGTCAGCACTTGTTTGGCTGATAACTTGCCCTCTGCCAGCGCTGCTGGCCCTTGCCATTGCCGAACGACAAAGTCATGGGTCAATGTTTCGCCGCTGTTCTCACCGCGCGTGACTTTGTTCTTGAGGCCCATTTCGAACACCGCCAGATGCAATTGCGGGCCTGCTTTAGGTGCTGCTTGAGGTGCTGCTTGAAGTTCAGCCTGTTGTGCCGTCATTTGCACTTCGGTCTTGATTTGTATTGCGCTGCCGACTGCTGCGGCGCTGAGCGTGATGTGGGCGAGCGCCGGGCGCTTGGCCAGCGCCGATAAGGCCTGCTTGAAGCCGGCACCATCCCAGCCGCGCAAGTCGCTGCCAGCCAACACCACTTGCGGGGTGTATACCGAGTTCGATCGGCGCAAACTTGCATAGGCACGCTGCCGGTCGGTGAAGCGTTGTTGCGCGTACGGATCTTTCCAGCCAATGTAATCCCAATAGCCGACATGTAGTGACAGTGGAACCGCTTTGTCGAACGAGTAACCATTGCGCGGTAAATTCTGCAGCCAACGGTCGGCGGGCGGGCAACTGCTGCAACCTTCCGAGGTGAATAACTCAACCAAGGCAACCGTGTGTTTCGGACTGGCGACCTCACAACTCATCGCAGCACTCGCAGCCTGGTGTTGTGCCGCCGAGCTGGTGCCCGGACCAAACGGTTTGGCTTGCGCCGACGCTGGCAGGAAGCCGCCAAACCCCTGTGAGAAAATAAACGTTGCGCCTAGCGCGCACGCAAATCGGCTACGCATAATCATGTCCTCTCCGGTCGCAGTGATGGTTCTGTGTTTGGTAGGTCGCGCCGCCGCCGGGTTCCTGACGCGAAGCGGCAGTTCTGGGGGCGCTGTCAATCGGCGGCTTCCCGTACACTTCGATTCGACCTTAACCATCGATCCTTGATTATCAGCGCCGCGCATGCCTGTAAACATCCCATCAGCCAGCCGTTTCTCCACCAGCTCACCCGGTTTGGGATTGGCCGCCATTTTAGTGACGGTACTTATTTGGGGAACACAATTTCCGATCGCCAAGAGCGCCATGACCGTGATGGACGGATTCACGTTGTCGTTGCTCCGCTATGCGATTGCCAGCTTGGTACTGTTACTGATTCTTTATTTTCGCGAAGGCCCAGCGGCGCTGTCGATTGCGCAGCGCGTGCCGATTACCGCATTGGCCGGACTCGGCATGGCTTCATCTGCCATTTTGGTGTTTGTCGGTCTCGAGCTGACCCGACCCGAGATTGCCGTCATCATTATTCAACTGCAACCGGCGATGACGGCGCTGGTGGAATGGCGCCTGCATGACAAGCGGCCGAGCCGCTTTACGCTGGTCTGCCTGGCACTGGCGTTCTTCGGCGTGGTGTTTGCGATCACCGGCGGCGGCGTCGGTTTGCCAGCCTTGTTGCGCACCAACCCGGTCGAATTATTCGGTGACCTGCTGGTCTGGTTGGGCTCATTGGGCTGGGTTGCTTACACGGTGCTGACCGGGCGCATTACCGGCTGGTCGCCGTTACGACTGTCCAGCTTGTCTTGTGCGGTGGGTGCGCTGTTCATAGCTGCGATCTGGCCGTTAGCCTGGCTTGCCGGCCTGGTCCGCTGGCCGGATTGGTCACATCTGATGCTGGTCAGTGGCGGTCTGGCGCATGTTTCGCTGCTGGGCGTCGTTGTGGCGATGTTCCTTTGGAACGTCGGCGTGCGCCACATTGGTTCGCTGAACGCCATGCTGCTGCTGCACTTGATGCCAATCATCACGTTCGGCTTTCGCGCCTTGCAGGGTGTCCAGATCGGCGTGACCGAGTTGCTCGGTGCCGGCCTGGTCCTGGCGGCCCTGATTGCCAACAACGCCCATGTGCGCCGTCGTGCCGCCGACTTGTCCAACGCCGGAGTCGTTGCCGACGAGCGCGACACGCCGTCCCAATAGTTTTCGATCCGCAGCATGGAATCGTTCTCAAACCTTGGCTTCACGGCGGCTTTGGCCGTCGGCCTTTGGGCGATTCAAGGACAAGTTCTCGCACAAGCGAGCGCAGACGAATCGAATGCGGCGCAGCCCGGTCAGGCCGAGACCGTGGTGGTGCGAGCTCGTCGTTCGCTTGACGATCGCTTCAGTTCGACGGCGTCAACCGTCACGGTTAATCGTCAGGATATCGAAGCGATGGGTGCCAACACCATCGCTGATATTTTGCGGCAACTGCCTGGCGTGCAAATCACGACCAACGGTAACGGCGGTCTGGAGATTCGCATGCGCGGAATGGGTGCTGAGGCTACCCGCATTCTGGTCGACGGCGCTGCGGTCAGTTCGTCGCGGCAAAACGTGCAACTACCGCTCGATGAGTTGCCCGCCGACATGATTGAGCGCATTGAGATTGTCCGGGCGCCGACCGCCGAATTTGAAGGCGCAGCCGGTGGCACGATCAACGTGGTAATGCGTGGTGCGCGCGCCAAGCGCGAAACCTATCTGTGGCTGACCGACCAGCGGGTCTGGGGCCGCGATGCGGTGGTCGGATTTTTTTCGCAGACAGGACCGTTGGGGTCGGTGGCGGCTGCGCCTTCGCCGCAATGGAGTTATCTGGTCTCTTTGACGGGTGGCCCGCGCAACCTGGGCAATGACGTCCGGCGCGAGACCAGTGTGGTTTCGGCGAATCCGGAATCTCAGCACCTCACCGAATGGTCCCGCACCCGGTTCAACTCCTGGACCTTGACGCCACGGCTGACCGGCCGCTTGAGCGCCGCCGACCAAGTGATCATCCGGTCGATGTTTTCCGGCTTTGATCAGACCGGCTTCATCAACTCCAGCGGCTCTGGCCTGAATGGCGCTGACCCGACAACCAGCACGACAGTGGCACCGCAGCGCTACGACCGAAGTGCGGGCCAAGTCGCGGTTGACTGGACGCATCGTTTCAAAGGACTGAAACTCGACACTACGGTGTCGTATGAACGCAGCGTCAGCAACTATCGCTTTGATCGTGACTCGACCAGTACCGTGGCGTTACAGACCAGCCAGCGCAGCACGTCGTTTCAGGATGACCGTCGAGAAAACGTAGCGCAGCTCAACAGTAAGCTCATGGGCAGCGCCGGGGCATCGATCTGGACGGTTGGCGGAGAATTACACCAGCACCGTTTTTCGGTCGCTTCGACCGCCCTGTCAGACGGGGCGAATAACGATGCGGGCCTGCAGGCGTCGATTCGCCGCGCCGCGCTGTGGCTGCAAAATGAATTTCCGGTGGATGCGATCCAATCGACCTTTAATGTTGGAATGCGCGCCCAGGCTTATGTCATCGAGACGGACGCGATTAATACTCAAGCGCTCGTGACTGGCGCGACAACCAGTGCGACGACCACCTTACCGGTCAATCGGCAGTTCTATTGGCAACCATCGCTGAACGCGCGCACAAAAATCACCGACGACACGCAGCTCCGCTGGAACCTGGCTCGCATCACCCGCACGCCGAAGGTCTGGGAACTGCTGACGCGCAGCGTCCCCAGCGCCGCCGCCAATAGTGCGAATTCACCGGACTATGTCGGCAATGCTAGTTTGCGGCCTGAGTCAACGGTGAGTCTGGACCTTGGCATTGATCAGCGATTCGCCGGATCAACGCAGGCTGGGATCAACCTCTTTGTACGCAACCAATCCGACGTCATTGCCCGGCGACTGTTTACACAAGCCGGACGCTGGTTGCAGCAGCCCGACAATGTCGGCGATGCCTTGGTCTGGGGCATTGAGTCCGACCTTCGTAGCGACTTGCAATGGGCCGGCTTTGGCCCGCAATGGACGGTCTCGGCCAACGCCAGTCTATTGCAGTCACGCATGCGCAGCGGCGATACCGTCGGCGCGCGAATTCCAGGTCAGGCGCGTTATCTGGCAAATCTGACGATTGCCAACCCCTTGCGGGTTTCGGGCGGCTGGTATGGCGGCGGCACCGTGGCCCTGGTGGGCCCGTCCGAGCTGACTCAGTCCAGCGTGCCGGGCGTCAGTATCAGCGGTGGCGATCGTGCCCATGCCCAACTGGATCTATACGTTGGCAGCGTCGACCCGCGCTGGGGCTTCTGGCGACTGAACTTCTACAACATCACCGATTTTAATAAAAGTACTAGCCGAGTGATTGTCGATAACAACGGGCTTGTGTATCGCGATCAGTCGCAACGCCGTCTGACGCCGCGAATCTTTCTGACCGTTGGAAGCCGTTTTTAGCGTAGTCCTACAACGGCTGCCGGGCAGGGCACCGTTCGGCTTAGAATCAATCCATAACTTTCTGGAGACCAATAAAAATGATCAAAAGCCTAAACCTGCGGCGCTGGGCGACCGCACTGTTTGCCACCGCCGCCTTGTCCGCCGCGCCGCAATGGGCCGGGGCGCAGATTAACGTCGGTGTGTCACTGTCCCTGACCGGACCCGGCTCGGCACTGGGCATTCCGACACGCGGCGGGTTGGAGCTTTGGCCGACCGAAATTGCCGGCGAGAAGATCAACATGGTGATCATCGACGATACCGGTGATCCATCGGTGGCGACCCGCAACGCTCGCAAATTTACCGAAGATAAAGTTGACCTCTTGCTCGGCTCGAATTTGACGCCGAGCGGCATTGCGATCTCCGCGGTGGCGCAAGAAACCCAGACGCCGCATTTTGTGTTCGCGCCGATTCCGTTGCCGCCCGGCAAGGCCGATTACTCGTTCGTGGTGCCGCAATCGGTCGCCCTCATGGCCGACGCGGTGATCAAGGACATCAAGGCGCGCAAGTTCAAGAGCATCGGGCTGATCGGCTTTTCAGACCCCTGGGGCGAGCAGTGGTTTGCCGCTTTGTCGAAAGGCATCGAAGGCAGCGACATCAAAATTGTTGCCAATGAAAAATATGGACGTGCCGACACCAGCGTGACTGGCCAGGTACTGAAGTTGATGTCGGCGTCGCCCGACACCATCCTGATTGCCGGTTCGGGCACGGGTGCTGCCTTGCCGCAAACGGCACTGGTTGAGCGCGGCTTCAAGGGCCAAATTTATCAGACCCATGGTGCCGGCTCGGGTGACTTTTTAAGAATCGCCGGCAAGTCGGCCGAGGGTACGATTTTGCCGATTGGGCCGGTGCTGGTGCCCTCGCAACTGGCCGATAGTCATCCTTCGAAGAAGATCGTCACGGAATTTGTCAAAGCCTTCACAGGCAAGTTTGGTGAGAAGTCGCCGGTGGTGTTTGGTGCGCACGGATTCGACGCGCTGCAAATTTTGCAACGTGCCGTTCCCGAAGCCAAGAAGGTCGCCAAGCCCGGGACACCGGAATTTCGCAAGGCACTGAAAACCGCCATTGAATCGCAGAAAGAAGTGGCCGGCGTCAACGGTGTCTACAACTACACCGCGACCGATCATTACGGGCTTGATACCCGTGGCGCGGTGCTGGTGCAGGTTGTCAATGGCGATTGGAAAGTGCTGAAGTAAGCCACTCTTGGATGCGCAAATTGCTCTCTGGTTAGTCCAGGACGGTTTGACCAACGGCGCAATCTACGCGCTGCTGGGCATTGCCACGGTGTTGGTTTTTGCCGTA
>JANORY010000127.1:0-4973 GCA_031415535.1 Burkholderiales bacterium
CCGATGAACCCTTTAACGATCAGGCCCGCTGGCAACGCTGAAACGCTCAAGCCGGCGAACGGTCCGAGCATTATCGAGATCAGTGCGCGCGGTGCGTCCTCTGCACTGGACGCCGCGACGCTTGTACCCAGCAAGCTTGCAACCGTTAACCTGTCAACTGGCAACACGTCGAGCAGCAATCCGTCGAGCAACAATATGGCGGCAAGAGACGCAACTGAGCTCGCGACTGAACGCCTTAAAGCATCTGAAAGTTTACCGCTGCAGGATTCGCCGTTATTAGCACCGACGGAGACCGGCGGGCCGTAAGTTTGTACGGTGCTTTACTAAGCTATGCTCAGCGAAGCGCGGAAGTAAATCGCTGCATTCGCTGCATGGCTTCTGCCAACTTTGGCAAGGCGGTCGCGTAGGACAAGCGCAGATAACGCTTCGGTTGGTTAAAGCCGAAATCGCCGCCCGGAACCAAGGACACAAATTCCTGTTCGAGCAAGTCGGCCGCAAAGCGCGAACTGTCATCGCTGAATCGGCTGCAGTCGAGGTAGATGTAGAAGGCACCGTCCGGCGGGGCCGGTATCTCGAAGCCCATATTCTGCAGTTGCGGCAGTAGATAATCGCGCCGCCGCTGAAACTCCAAACGCCGCTGCTCGTAGATTGCCATGGACTCTGGCTCAAAACACGCTAGTGCGGCATGTTGCGCCAGACTTGAGGGGCAAATGTAAAGATTCTGCGCCAACTTTTCAAAGGTATCGGCCCAGTGCTCGGGCACGACCAGCCAGCCGAGCCGCCAACCGGTCATGCTGAAATACTTCGAAAAGCTGTTGGTGACAATGATGTCGTCGCCGTATTCGAGGGCGCTGCGCGCTTTGCCCTGGTTATCGTACGACAGGCCGAGATAAATCTCGTCGACAATCGCAAACGCCGAACGCTCGCGAAGGGTCGCAAGAATGCGTCCGAGTTCGGAGAAGGGAATCGAAGTTCCGGTCGGATTGGCTGGAGTAGCCAGCAAAGCGCCCCGTACCGACGGGCCCCAATGTTCGCGCAGCAGTGCGTCGGTCAGTTGAAAGCGACTTTGCGGACCGACCGGAACCAGTCGCGCCTGGCCATCACAGGCGGCCACAAAATGACGGTTGCAGGGATAACTCGGATCGGTCATCAGCACCTCATCACCCGGATTGACCAATGCGGCGCAGGCCAGCGAAAGCGCCGCAGAGGCACCAGCGGTCACGATGATTCGCGAGCTCGGCAAGATGATGTTGAATTGCTGCCGGTAGTAATCGGCAATCGCTTCGCGCAATGGTGCGATGCCCAGCGCCGACGTGTACTGGCTGCGACCGGCGCGAGCCGCCGCCTCCAGCGCGGCAACTACCTTGGGCGGGGCGGTGAAGTCCGGCTCGCCAATGCTCATATGAATCACCGGCTTGCCTTGGAGTGCCAAGACGTTGGCACGCTTGACCAGTTCCATGACCTGGAAGGGTGCAATGTGCTGGGTCCGGCGGGCAAGACTGGGCCTCACAGGTAGCGCTTGCGGATTTTTGGGCTGCGGATTTTTCATTGACTAATTATAGGAGTCGCGCTGCGCTCATATCAAAAAACACATGAGCGAAGTATTTTTGATTCGTTCGCGCTGCGCTCGCCAAACCTCAAAATTCGCGCCAGGGAACCTTTATATGTACATCTACGACGAAATTGATCAAAGCCTGGTTGACGAACGGGTCGAACAGGTGCGCGACCAACTGCGGCGATTTTTCGCGGGCCAGCTCAGTGAGGAAGAGTTTCGCCCGCTGCGCCTGCAAAACGGGCTGTACATTCAAAAACATGCACCCATGTTGCGGGTCGCCATTCCGTATGGTTTGCTGTCGGCCCGGCAGCTTCGAAAACTGGCGTTTATTGCGCGTGAGTATGACCGCGGCTATGGCCACTTCAGCACGCGCCAGAACATTCAATTCAATTGGCCGGAACTCGAGGACTTCGCCGACATTTTGGCGGAACTGGCCAGCGTCCAGTTACATGCCATTCAAACCAGCGGCAATTGCGTGCGCAACACCACCTCAGATCAATTCGCCGGTGTTGCGCCAGACGAAATCGTCAATCCTTTGGTGTGGGCTGAACTGATCCGCCAGTGGTCAACGTTTCACCCGGAATTCGCGTTCCTGCCCAGAAAATTCAAGATCGCCATCAGTGGCTCGACCGATGATCGTGCCGCAACCCAGGTGCATGACATTGGCATTGTTGCGGTGCGCGATGAGCACGGACAAACCGGCTTTCGCATGCTGGTCGGCGGCGGGCTTGGGCGCACCCCAATGATCGGCCATGTCATCCGCGAATTTCTGCCCTGGCAGCATTTGTTGACCTACCTCGATGCGATTTTGCGGGTCTACAACCAGGCCGGACGGCGCGACAACAAGTACAAGGCGCGGATCAAGATTCTGGTCAAGGACATGACGCCGGCGGCGTTTGCAGCGGCGGTCGAAAAAGAGTGGGCTTATCTGGAAGGCAGCGATGCAACGCTGATCCAGCAAGAAGTTGATCGTGTGACGTCGCGGTTTACGCGCATTGCCTATCGCGTGCTGCCCGGCGCGGACTCAGGGCACGCCGAACGGGTCAAAACCGTCAAGGCCTTCGGTCGCTGGTCGAGCCGTTCAGTTCATCCGCATCGGGTGGCCGGTTACGCAGCGGTGACGATTTCACTGAAGAGTGTCGGTGTGCCGCCCGGCGATATGAGCGCGCTGCAAATGGACGCGGTCGCCGAGTTGGCCGATCGCTACAGTTTTGGTGAACTGCGGGTAACCCATGAACAAAATCTGGTGTTGGCCGACGTTGAACAGCAGGACCTGTTTGAGCTGTGGGAAAAGCTTGGCAGCCTTGGACTGGCGGCACCGAATGTGGGTCTCTTGACCAACATCATCAGTTGTCCGGGCGGTGACTTCTGCTCGCTGGCCAATGCCGTGTCGATTCCGGTGGCCGATGCGATCACCCGCCGATTTTCGGATCTCGACTATCTGTACGACATTGGCGAACTTGATCTGAACATCTCAGGCTGCATCAATGCCTGCGGCCATCATCATGTCGGCCACATCGGTATTCTGGGCGTCGATAAGGCTGGTGCGGAGTGGTATCAGATCACGATTGGCGGCAGCCAGGGCAATCAGGCGGCGATCGGAAAAATTATCGGCCCATCGTTTGCGCGTGACGAAGTGCCCGATGTCGTCGAAACCCTGATCAAGACCTATCTGAGCCTTCGTAGTGCCGATCAGGAACGTTTTGTAGATGTCGTTCGGCGCACCGGACTGCAACCCTTCAAGGAGGCTGTTTATGCCGAAGCTGATTGACGCCCAGGGCCCACGCAGCGATGCCTGGCTTACCTTCGATGGTGATGCCGGATCGATTCGACCACAGCAAGATGTCATTATTCCGCTCGACGTCTGGCGTGAATACAAGGCGCAATGGCTGGCTCGACCAGGCCGTGTTGGCGTGCTGTTAGCGCCGGCCGACGATGTTGCCGTGTTGGCAGCCGATCTGGTTCAGTTGGATCTGGTCGCCGTATCGTTCCCGGCCTTCACCGATGGCCGTGGCTTTAGCCAGGCTCGATTGTTGCGCGAACGGTATTCGTTTGCCGGTGAAGTGCGCGCGGTGGGCGAAGTACTGATCGACCAGTTGTTCTATATGCAGCGCTGCGGGATTGACAGTTTTGCACTGCGCGACGATCAAGACTTGCCAAGCGCCGAGCGTGCGCTGAAAGTGTTCTCGAACGCGTACCAGAGCGCTGTAAACCAGTCGCCCTTGTTCCGCCGTCGGGTCGCGGTGCCGGCTTGAACAGACCCTAGCTTGGGTACCGTCTATTTGGTGGGTGCCGGTCCGGGTGCCGCCGATCTGCTGACGCTGCGTGCTGCGCGATTGCTGGCGCGGGCCGATGTGGTCTTTCACGATGCGCTGGTCGGTCCTGAAATATTATCGCTGGCCGAGCGGGCACAACTGATTGCCGTCGGCAAGCGCTGCGGTCGATTGAGTACCGCACAACGATTCATCAATCGCCAACTGGTGGCGGCCGCTCAGCAACACGCGGTCGTCGTGCGATTAAAGGGTGGCGACCCGATGATGTTCGGGCGCGCTCAGGAAGAAATTGCCGATCTGCACGCGGCCGGAGTGCCGTTTGAAATTGTGCCGGGCATCAGTGCCGGATTTGCGGCCAGCGCAGTGCTTGCGCAATCCCTGACCCAACGCGGTCTGAGTCGAAATGTCGTCTTTGTCACGCCACGGGTAGGCGAGGGCGAACGCGATCATGAGTGGGCGCGAGTCGTCCTGGTGGCCGACACCGCAGTAATCTACATGGCGGGCCAACAATTATTAGCGATTGCTCAGGCTCTGATCGCGGGCGGCATGCGCGGCGGTATGCCGGTGGTGTTGGTGGCCGGCGCGAGTACGCCCGGTCAGCGCGTATATCGAAGCAGTGTCGAAGAACTCGCTCGCGGCGAGCGCAGCTTCGATACCGCTTTGATGCCGGTTCTGCTAATGCTGGGTGCGGTATTTGAGTCGGTTACCGAAGTCTCAAGCGATACAACTTCGAGCACTGCGGTGATCGAATCGGTGTTGGCGAATCGGCCTGTCCTTGATCAGGCAAGCCGGACTCGGGAGCGCCGAGCCGCCTGAGGGAAGTCAACGCTGGTCCCTTTGCCGGGCCACTGGTGGTCACGATGCGGCCGATGAAGGTTGCCGACGCGATCCGTGCAATTCAGATTGCCGGGCGCTTTCCCGGCGTTCATGGCGCACCGGTGATGTTCAAGATGGGCTTTGATCCGGTCTGGCGCTTTGGTTGCCGGTCTTATGGAACTGAGTTCAAGCCTTGCGCTACGTTATCTTGCGCTACCTTATTGACGTCGCGTTCGCGCGGCCCGCCTCGAGCGTTCAATAAGTATTCGCGTGATTGCGCCAAGGTGTGGTTCAGACAGGTGAGCAATTGGCGTCGCACAGTGCCGTCT
>JANORY010000128.1:0-4031 GCA_031415535.1 Burkholderiales bacterium
CAGCAGCACTGCTGCTGCTCGGCTGCTGGTACGCGATGTATGAACTTCGATTGATTTCGGTGCTCGCCTTGTTATCGTCCATGGCAATCGTCTGGATCGCTGATATTGCCGCCTATTTTGTCGGCCGCGCGTTTGGCAAGCGTAAATTGGCACCGACCATCAGCCCAGGCAAGAGCTGGGAAGGTGCTATTGGTGGCGGGTTTTTTGTGGTCGTATCGGGTTTGATGTTGGCAGCACTGCCGGGGGCTGCGGGTTCCCTGCCTGAGCGGCTGGTCAGTCAATGGTCGCCACTGATCGCGATACCGGTTCTGATTGGCCTGGTCGGCTTGTCGATCGTCGGCGATCTGCACGAGTCTTTGCTAAAACGATTAGCCGGTGTCAAGGACAGCGGACGCTCGCTGCCGGGTCACGGCGGTGTGCTGGATCGCATCGATGCCTTGATTCCGGTCATGCCGGCTTGCCTGCTGATTTACATACTGACTCAAACATGAGGCGGCAACTGTGAAGCAGCAATGGGTAACGGTGCTGGGTGCAACCGGTTCGGTCGGCTTGAGCACGCTGGACGTTATCGCGCGCAATAGCGATCGATACGCGGTGTTCGCGCTCAGCGCGCAGCGCAGGATAGAAGAACTGGCCAAGCTTTGCCTGCTGCACCGCCCAACTTACGCAGTGGTGCCCGATGAGCCGGCGCGACGATTATTACAGAGCCAATTGGGTAATTCGGTAGCAACTGAAGTACTGATCGGTGATGCGGCACTAGCCGAGGTGGCCAGTGCTCCGCTGGTTGACTATGTGATGGCGGCGATTGTCGGCGCGGCCGGGTTGCGATCAACCCTGGCGGCGGCCGGTGCGGGCAAACGAATTCTGTTGGCGAACAAGGAGTCGCTGGTCTGTGCTGGCGAACTGTTTATGGCCCGATGCCGGGAGCAAGGCGCCAGCCTGTTGCCCATCGATAGCGAACACAACGCGGTGTTTCAGTGCCTGACGCCGATTGATCCCAACAACAAGCTGCCCAAGGTACCGCAAGGTGTCGTAAAAGTCATTCTGACTGCCTCCGGCGGGCCGTTCCTGAACTTTACGCTCGACCAGATGCGCGCAGTAACGCCCGATCAGGCCTGCGCGCATCCGAATTGGTCAATGGGTCGCAAAATTTCGGTTGACTCCGCCACCATGATGAACAAAGGTCTGGAGCTAATCGAAGCCTGTTACTTGTTCGACTTGCCGGCGCAAGCGCTCGACGTGCTGGTCCATCCGCAGAGCATCATTCATTCCATGGTCGAATACCAGGATGGCTCGGTGCTGGCGCAATTGGGTAATCCGGATATGCGCACACCGATTGCGCAGGCGCTGGCGTTCCCGCAACGTATTGCCAGCGGGGTCAGTTCCTTGCAATTGGCCAAGCTTGGTCGGCTGGATTTTCAGGCTCCTGATTACCAGCGTTTCCCGGCCTTGGCACTGGCCCGTGAGGCTTTGCAAAATGGCCGCGCGGCACCCTGTGTACTGAACGCAGCCAACGAAATCAATGTCGAAAGCTTCCTGAGTGGAGGCATTCGTTTTACCGATATCGCAGATCTGAATTCGAAGGTTCTTGATCATCTCGGCAGTCAAGCCGCTGCAGAAAATATTGATGCGGTACTGGCGCTCGATCAGCATGCACGCAGTCTTGCGCGCGAATTCATCAAAGGTGTACCACGATGACTCTGCTTCAAACCATCCTTGCGTTTCTGGTCGCACTGACCATCCTGATCTTCATCCACGAACTCGGTCATTACCTAGTAGCCCGCTGGTGTGGCGTCAAGGTGCTGCGATTCTCAATCGGTTTTGGCAAACCACTGTATACCCGCTTGATCGGACCCGACCGGACCGAGTGGTCATTCAGTGCGATCCCTTTGGGCGGTTACGTCAAGATGCTCGATGAACGAGATGAGTCGCAATTACCGATTTCGCCCGCCGACTTGCCGCGTGCGTTCACCCGTCAATCCCTCGGCCGTCGTTCGGCGATTGTCGTGGCCGGCCCGGTCGCGAATTTTTTGTTGGCGATCGGTCTTTACTGGCTGCTCAACGTGGTCGGCGTTGAAGAGCCGGCGGCGATCCTGGATCAGCCGGTTGCACAAACGGCGGCGGCCAAGGCCGGTATCGTGGCCGGCGATCGGATCGTGGCAGTGGATGGCAAGGAAATTCGTTCCTGGAATGAAGTACGGCTTTTGATGCTCGACGCGGTGATCGAGAAGAGGCCGGTGACCGTCGCGATCAATCGGGTGGGCAATGCTACCGCTGCTGCGCCATTGGCGCTGACCCTTGATACCGCCAGCCTGCCCAGTGGCGAAGTTGAAAAAGACTTTCTGAGAACGCTGGGCGTCGATCTGGCCGTCGGCCGGGTGTTGGTGGCCAGCGTGTTGAGCGACAGTGCGGCGGGCCGTGCCGGTCTGCTCGCCAACGACGAAGTTTTGCGGGTTGATGGGCAGGAGATTCGCCGCTCGGGTGAGCTAATTGATCGCATTCGCAACAGCCCCGGCAAACCACTGAGCTTCGAAGTCTTGCGCAATGCTGCGACGGTCAAGCTGGCGGTGACTCCGGATAGCCGCGAATCCGATCGACCCAACGAAGCCGGCAAGCAGGTGGGCAGAATTGGTGCCGGGCTGAATCATCGAGTCGCCATGGAAATGGTCCGTTACGGACCGCTTGAATCACTGGCCCGCGGTGCACGACAAACCTGGGATATGTCGATCTTCTCGCTGCGGATGATGGGCAAGATGCTGGTCGGACAATTGTCCTGGAAGAATCTCAGCGGCCCGGTGGCGATTGCCGACTATGCCGGCCAAAGTGCCCGCGTCGGCTGGTTCGCCTATGTCTCATTTTTGGCTCTGATCAGCATTAGCCTGGGGGTGCTCAACCTGTTGCCGATTCCGGTGCTCGACGGCGGGCATTTGGTATATTTCGGCCTCGAAGCGATCCGCGGAAAACCGCTGTCGGATCGTTTTGTTGAAATCACTCAAAAGGCTGGCGTCGCCCTCATCGGTGCGCTGATGGTCGTGGCCTTATTTAACGACATAACACGGCTGATCGGTTCCTGATGTCCTTAAAGTTTAAAAAGCGTCGCTACGGTCAGCGACTGGCCCGTCATGTCGTGAATTTTGCCGCTTTGGTGTGGGCCCAGAGCGCGTTTGCGCTGTCGCCCTTTGTCATCAAGGATATCCGGATTGAGGGCATTCAGCGTACCGAACCGGGCACTGTTTTTGGCTACTTGCCGGTCAAGGTCGGCGACACCTTGAATGACGAAAAAGCAGCCGAGTCGGTCAAGGCTTTGTTTGCGACCGGCTTCTTCAAGGATGTTCGACTTGAAGCCGACGGTGATGTGCTGGTGGTCTACCTGGAAGAGCGCCCGGCAGTGGCGTCGATCGAGATCACCGGATCGAAAGAGTTCGACAAGGACAACTTAAAGCGTGCGCTGCGTGACCAAGGCTTGGCAGAGTCTCGTATTTTTGATCGTTCAGTGCTTGATCGCGCCGAGCAGGAAATCAAACGCCAGTATCTGTCACGCGGCAAATACGCGGTCAAGGTTACCTCCACCGTCACCCCACTCGAGCGCAACCGGGTCGGTGTTGTGGTGGCGATTGAAGAGGGCGAGTCCGCTCGAATCAAGTCAATCAGAATGGTCGGCAACAAGGAGTTTTCGGAAGCAGAATTGCTCGACCAGTTTCGTCAGGCAACGCCGACCTGGATGACCTGGTACACCAAGTCGGATCAGTATTCGCGCGAGAAACTGGCCGGCGATATCGAGACCTTGCGCTCGTTTTATTTGAACCGCGGCTACCTCGAAATATCGATCGATTCAACTCAGGTCTCGATCACGCCAGACAAAGAAGACATTCACATTACCTTGAGCATTTCCGAGGGGAAACAGTACAAGGTTGCCGATATCAAATATGGTGGTCAATTGCTCGGCCGAGAAGCCGAGTTCAAAGCGCTGATGGTATTAAAGTCTGGCGAGGTTTATTCCGGCGAGCGTTTAACGCAATCGACCAAACGGA
>JANORY010000129.1:0-6027 GCA_031415535.1 Burkholderiales bacterium
GGTCGTGCTTCATCCCGCTTTCGCGATATCGGCCGCGGTCGTGAAAGAATCCGCAAAAAATTCGTCCTCCGGCAAGCCGCAGCGGGCACTGAATTCGACCTTGGCCGAATCAACCACAATCGGCGCGCCGCAGGCGTAAACCTGATAACCCGAAAGATCCGGAAAATCCTGCATGACCGCACGGTGCACGAAGCCATGTCGACCACGCCAATCGTCCTCGGGCAGCGCATCAGAAATCACCGGTACATAGCGAAAGTTCGGCAACTCGGCAGCCCAACGCTCACACAGCTCGTTCATATACAAATCCTGCGGACGCCGCCCGCCCCAGTACAAGGTCATCGGCCGCGTAGCGCAAATATCACCCTTGATCGCAGCACTTTCGACCAGCGCCTTGATCGGTGCAAAGCCGGTGCCACTCGCCAACAGGATCATTGGCTTGGCGCTGTCTTCACGCAGGAAGAAGGTACCCATCGGGCCTTCGAAGCGAAGAATGTCACGCTCCTTCATGGCCGGCTGGGTCGCCCCAAACATCGGGTCAGTGAACTTGCCGCCCGGCATATGCCTGACATGTAGTTCAATGCGCTCAGCGGTCTGCGGCGCAGCGGCCATCGAATAACTGCGACGCGAGCCATCGCGCAGGATGATTTCGACGAACTGACCGGCCAGATACTGCAGCTTTTCATTAGCGGGCATTTGCAGCTCGATGACCATGACATCGGGCGCGGCCTTGCGCAGACTGGCGACCCGAACCGGCATCTTGCGAATCTGAATGTCGCCAGCCATGACAACTCGCGCCTCAATGGTCAGATCGGACAACACCCGGGTGCGACACATCAGCGCCAGACCGCGCTGCGCTTCATCGGCCTTCAGCGCCGCCACGCTATAGGCATCCTGCTCATAATCACCGGCCAGCACCTTGGCCTTGCAGGAACCACAAGCACCGTTCTTGCAGCCATAGGGAATCACCACGCCCTGGCGCAACGCCGCCTCCAGGACATGTTCATCGTCATTGACCTCAAACTGCTTGCCGCTGGGCCGCACCAGTACACTACGGGACATAATTCTTAGTCGCTCTATGGTGAAAAACCCGCATTATCGCCGCATCGGCGGTACAACTGCTGTCGGGCCGGACGTCCACGCTCGACACGGCCCATCGAACGGCCGCCTGCCGAGTCGATTCAAACGCTTGCGCCTGACCGTGATCGGTGCCGGTGACGTCGGTGCACGACTGATCACCCAACTGAGTGAACGCTTCGGGACGAGGATTGCGATACTCGCGGTTACTCGCCGAAACGAGCAAGCGGCGCGGCTACGGGCGCTGGGTGCCCGGGTCCTGTCGCTTGATCTCGATCGCCGCGCCAGCCTCAGACGTCTGCGCGGTTTCCGCCAGCGAGTGATCCAACTGGCACCGCCGCCCGAAGTCGGCCTGGACGATCCCAGGACTCGTCACTTGTTGAGCGCGCTCAGCGCATCCAGCGCCGATTACTTGAACCGGCGGCGCACCGCTCGCGCGCAGGCCGCCTGGGTCTATGCCAGCACCACTGGCGTCTACGGCGACGTTCAGGGCGCCTTTATCGACGAAACTCGGCCAGTAGCGCCCAGCAGCGATCGCGCCAAACGCCGGATCCGGGCCGAGCACCTATGGCGCGCGGCCGGCCGAAGCGGCGAGGCGCGTACGGTGATCATTCGGGTACCCGGTATCTACGCAGGTAACCGGCTGCCGATCGAGCGGCTCCGGAAGGGCCTGCCGGCGCTGCAAGCGAGCGAGGACGTCTACACCAATCACATCAACGCCGAGGATCTGGCGCAGATTCTCTGGCTGGCAATTTTGCGTGGCCGAAGCAATCGCATCTATCACGCGGTCGATGACAGCGACCTGAAGATGGGCGACTATTTCGATCAGGTAGCCGATGCCCTGAAACTGCCCATGCCACCCCGAAAATCGCGCGCAGAAGTCGCGCAGATTGTCAGCCCGGCCATGCTCTCGTTTATGCAAGAGTCGCGTCGCCTGAGTAACCGGCGGCTGCAGCAGGAGCTGCGGGTTCGCTTGCGATACCCGCAGGTCGCTGACGCGCTGGCTCAGGCTGTTAGAATTCGGCTCGGGCCGGAATAGCTCAGTTGGTAGAGCAGCGCATTCGTAATGCGAAGGTCGTAGGTTCGATTCCTATTTCCGGCACCACGGCCCCGAAATCCGACTGTAAGTCGTTGAATTCACCGCAGCGTATGTTCCCGAGCCGGTCCTATTCCCTTAGTTGCTACCGCGATCCTCGCGCTGTTTCCAACGTAAGTTTACAAGTCAAGAATTTTGCAGGGCGGTACTCATTTACCCGTGAAAAGGTTCGAGCTCGCTGGTTGGGCGAAGAAGGAGATCCCTTGATAGTCGTACAAAGCAAATCAAGATGAATGATCGGGCGAGGCTGAAAGAACGAAAACTGAAATATTTATCGAATATTACCGAGGTTTAAATGCACCCTACCGGACTCCAGCTCGGTTACACAATTCGGAAAAAAAGTATTTGAAATGCCTATTCGATCGGAATAATCGATAGCTCCTGTGTTGTAGAAATGCCGAACGATGAACGTCATAAAAACGACGGGCGAGAGAGGCGCGGAAACCGGTATGCGGCAGTTTTGGAATTGACCCAAAGTTAGGTGTGATTTGGAGTGCAGCAATTCGTGGTGTCTTGCATTCGATGAATTGAAGTCGAATCGAATTGGAGTAGAAACAACATTACGTTTCGTAAATTGCGCGAATATCTCATCCTCCAAGTAAACGTCCGGCTCATTCTGAAAACTCTCCAAGTCTGGCGCAGGAAAGTACGCCAAGCGATGTTCCACAAGTTCTCCGTTCGAGAATCGATAAAGCAATTGAACCAACGCTCCGTCTATTAATTTTAGATTGAAGCTCTTTGAGCGAAATAGAGCCTCGTAAATCGACGCGTACTCGATATTTTTCATGGAAACGCTTAAGTCGGGCGTTCCTGGAATAGAAATAATTTTGCTGCCATTGCCTTCATCGATAAGTGTGGGAAAGTTTTGGGCGTCGCACAAAGCCAACTCAACCATTCTGGTGATAACCGCTTCAACTTGACCGTGGGTCTCCAACGGCGTCATTTTGTCCCAGTTTCCGTTGCAAACTTTCTTTTCAGTTTATCTAAGATGTCTGACGGTAAATCCTCCATCTCAATCTCCCCCCTGTCGAGTGCTTCAATAAAGCTCGCTGCGTCACCTATGCCCTTTTTCAATCGCTCACGATCTGCCTTCGTCATGTCCCTGTTGACAATTTGAAGCTTCTTTCGTGCTTCTTCATTCGGATAAACAAAGTCGAGCTTGAATCCATGCGTACTAACGCGTTGATACTCGCTGCGTAATTTATCCATGTTGGGACCGACGCCGAGGACTCGTACCCATGCCTTACTTCTAGTGATCGCCGTGAATAGACGATTTCGAGCTTTAGAAAGGTCAGCTGGGATAAAAGACGAGTAACAGTCTTGTGCATTAATAACGTAGACCATGGCTGCCTCGTTACCTTTTGCTCGATATATTCCGGTGAACGTAACAGTGTTTGGTTCAAAGAAGACGTCTGCTGAACTACTGACACCGGCCAAAGTCGAATTAATACCGTGTCGCAATAGTTCCGCCCTAGGTTTAGCAACAGCGTTTCGTGTCTTTAGTGGATCAGGGTTAATCACCAATACATCTTCAGGATCCAACTCGTCTTCGGAGACATTTCGACGTATGTTCGCCACGAGCCATGCAAGCTGTTCTTCATCTGAATCAAAGGTTTTAAATTGAATAAGTGTGTCTATATCAGAGTGAGACTCAAGGAATCGAGGACTAGTATTTTCGGTACGTTCCAATGAGACAAACGCGCCATCCGAAAGACTACCGGCGGAGACCGAGTAGCCAACATCTCGCCAAAGTTCCTTTTGCTCGAAAAGTTGTATTAATCCGCCAGGATCACGATATATCCCGAATCCAAGCGCATGAGCGGTCGAAAGCAAAGGCCTTGAATTGCGATAGCACTTCTCTAAGATTATGTCCTGTCGTGGGCGTCCTGCTAACGGTGCAGTGAAGGAAACTCTCGGCTGCCCCTGAGAATCGAGTCCAAATAGTTCTTCGGGTGGCGGGAGGGAGTCTCCGGTTAGGTTCTGTAGCTCATCATACGCATACACAAGTCGCTTCGGGGGTTTCAGAAATTGATAACAAAGACGCAAAAAACTCGGTGCAAAGTCCTGAGCTTCGTCCACAAGAATCGCGTCATACAGCTGTTTAGAGCTCTTCAATTGCGACAGGGCTAAGTCGCATACACCGGCGAAGCTTTTGGCACTTCCGAATTGCAATTCAGCAGTCTTATAGTCGAGATACTGCAGATCGTTTGCCACGCAGAATTTCGAGTAGATGCCCTCACGTGCCTTGTTTCCGGGTGCGCCCCATGCGTTTACAATCTCAATATTGTCCCAGTCAGGTTCTTCGTTCGTCTGTTCGATTACGAACGAATTGATCAACCTTTCAAACTGTCCCTTCAGCGAACGTGTATTGAAAGTTACGGCGATACGCCACTCAGGATGACGCGCATGAAGATACGCTACCTTTAACGCCAACACGATCGTCTTCCCGGATCCAGCTAGTCCCCGAAGTCTCTGAATTCCCTCCACGGTCTCAATTACCGCAGCACTTTGTTGAGAGTCGAGATTCGCAATCGAGTCGTCTACCTTTCTCATTCGAGCGCCGAAAGAGTCATCCTTCTTCGTCTCGCGGCGCTTTCGTCCTTTTCGAATTGTGGATATCGCTTGAACTACAGATGCCAGTTGAGGGAAAAGATCGGTATCGGCCCAAGTCACAGCATTCACCATTGCAGAGAGACTGCTCAAGGAAGCAACGATATAAGTATCGTTCCCCGGCGGAATCGGAGCGCTAAGAGCTGGTGCAAAAACGATAGTTGTAATTTCAACCCGAAGCTGGCGCTTTTTACTTAGCGAACTGTAGTTGAGAAGTTTTGATTGAAGCTTACGGTATATCTCGTCGAGAATTACCTCGTACGTATCAAACGACTTTCCTTCGATCAGATGAAAGACAATCAGTCCTTTGGTGGGACTTAATAGCAACGCGTCAAGAGGAAACGCACCTTCAGGTGTACCAATTATTGGATATCCAACATAAAGAGTTCCCTCCAAACCAGGTATCGCTTCAAGTGTGGTGGCTAACTGTCTGCTTGCCTCAGGCTTGACGGTTGTTCCCCAGATCGTATTTATCATCATCGTTCCATAGGTAATAGCTACTTTTGCTAGCCTCTAACTCTCAATCGCAACTCAGTTCTGCCCACATTATCGGCGAGACTTATCGCTTATCCGGACCTGGCGAGCGCTTCTGCAATCTGAAGCGTAGCCTACATGCCTCTCAGAATGCCACCGAATGAATTTGTCGGCGAATTATTCTCGGACTTAGATCGTCAGTACTACTTCCCAACAAATCGACCATAACCGCTGTCTGCGAGTTTTCGGCGCAAGGATTGCCAGGGGTTTTGTTCCTAAAATCATATTCGCTGCGACGACAAACCACCAGAAATGCTCAGGATCTAGTCTTAACGATTTTATTTTGCCTAAATCAATACTCTCCGCTAAAGACTCAAGTCACTGCTGCACCCGGCGACGCTGGACTGCACTGCGCTCGCGCAGCAACCCCCGTAACGCCAAAACAGCCTTGTTCGAGTCGCTACCGCGCCAGACCAACGGCGTCACGATATCGCGATGCACCTTCGGCAACGCATGCCGGCCAACCGGCGCATCAGGCACAATTTCAAGCACCGACTCGGGCACGATCGCCAGGCCCGTGCCGGCGGCCACACAGGCGACGATGGCGTGATACGAATGGAGCTCGAGCACGCGGCGGGTCTGCAGACCTGAGACGCCGAGCCATCGCTCCAGCACGCGGCGATAGGCGCAACCGCTTGGGAAGGCGATCAACGACGCCGACGCGACCTGCGCGGCGCGCGAGATCGGTGGGTGCGCAGCCGGGCTGATGAGCA
>JANORY010000130.1:0-2011 GCA_031415535.1 Burkholderiales bacterium
CCACGGCGAAGCCGCTGACAAACCCAGCCCGGTGCCGAGGATCAGGAAGATCAGGGCCAGCGCCGCAGCAGCCGTAGCTCCGGCAAAAACAGCGCCCCAGGAAACCGCCCCGGTGTGCGCCGAGGAGGTATCGAACTGCGCTGGCATTACAGCGCGATTTCGCGTCAGTTCATCTGCTGTAAGAGTAGCGCTTGAGGCCATTGAGAATCCATTTGAAGTGACAAAAAAGTTACGGCGATCAAGCCGGGACATTAGTAAAAAACTGCGCGCCCAGCGACGCCGGCCGATATCGAACGGCACCCGTAATAGCCGTGCTCTTCGCCGTTAGTTCTGCGGGTAACAAGCGCTGGTATTCGTTCTTTACCACCGCGTAACATTCGCAACTGCGCTTCTCCAGACCGTCACGATCGAGTACCGAAATACGGCCCCGGCTGTAACTGATGAGCGCTAAGTCTTGCAACTTAAGCGCGGCCGCAGTCACGCCTTCCCGGCGCACGCCCAACATTCCTGCAATGCGCTCCTGGGTAATTACAATTTCGTTGCCGCACTGAAGATCAAGGTTCTGCAGCAACCGACGGCAGAGCTGCTGATCCACCGCGTGGTAGCGATTGCACATCGCCGTCTGCGCCGTTTGGGTAATCAGCGCCTGCGTGTACTTGAGCAGCAGCGCCAATACCGGGCCTCCGCGGTTGAACTCGGACTTGATGATTTGTGCGTTCAAGCGAAACCCCAGACCGGCCGTCTGCACCACTGCGCGATTCGGTGTCGAATCACTGCCCATCAACAAGGAAAGGCCTACCAGGCCATCGTTGCCAATGACCGCCACTTCGCCCGTTGCGCCGTTCTCCATGACATGGAGCAGCGACACCACAGCGGTGGTCGGGAAGTAAACGTGGCGCAGGCAGTCACCCGATTCACTGAGCACCTTGCCCATCGGCATCTCGACCAACTCCAGAAAAGGCAGCAAGCGCTGCCGCTCTGCTTCAGGCATCGACGCCAGCAGCCAATTCGATTTGGGATTCGAAGCTTTCGCAAGCGCAAGCGGCGGAACAAACGCCGTAGCGTTGACCAGCCAATCCTTGAGCGACGCGTAAGCGTCATGGCGCGATGGTGCGTCTGCTGTGGCGGCGCGATCTTCAAGGAACATGGCTATTCCTCGCTCACGGGCGCTTGACTGAAGGGTCTTCCCCCTTGGATCGCTCAAGTCCCTTCTGCTCTGCTGCCTCGAGTTCTTTGGCTTCCTGCGCGGAGTGGGGGGCGGCATTCTTGACTGCGTCGCGCACCTTGTCGTCTTCAACAAATTGTTTGGTCGCCTCGTTGTAGCGGCGCGCGCTTTCATAATCTCCTTCGCCCTTGATCTTCGACAGATCAGGCGAACTGGTCGCGGGCTGGTCCTTGGACTGGCTGGTCTTGGATTGATTCATCTCAGCACCTCATTGCTTGTAACTTCCGGCACCCCTTGTGCCCCGCAGTTAAGGTAGCCCGAGCATTGGCAAGTGGACGCCGGACAGAAACGCAAGTTCATGTCGGATATCGCCTTACACGCTGTGCGCGTTGTCCGACAGGGGCGCAGGCCATTGGCCGATGGTTGATGAGAAGGCAAATCTTTAATCTTCTTAACTGAAGTTTCCACCAAGGATCAACTCATGTTCACCAGCCAAACTGCCTCGAACGATTCATTTCAAACCGTCGCCCTGAACCAGCACTCGTTCGAACTGGGCAATCATTTGCGTGAGTGCGAGCAGGCGCGCGGTCGACTGTTTTCGATTTATCGACTCAGCGAGCGGATTCATCAATTGGTAGCGCCGCGCCTGTACACCACCGCATTGGCGAGCGGCGCTTTGATCTATCTCGCGTCGGTTTGGACTTGAATGCGGCGCAGTATTGCGCTGGTAATACTGTTGCTGCTGTTGGGATTCGCCATCGCGGAAACCCTGGGATGGCCCTTTCTGGCGCGGCCCATTGCCACCTACCTGACCCAGAAGCTGGATCGAACCGTCAGCTTTGAGGG
>JANORY010000131.1:0-1677 GCA_031415535.1 Burkholderiales bacterium
AAGGCGCGACCGTCAGTGTTGTGAGCACCGCGAACTTGGGTCTGACGCGCAGTATTACGTTACAGCACAGTGACAAGCCCGATACCACCCTCGCCGCCCGAGGTGTTCCGAACTATCTTGCGGCACCGGTATTCGCGCCCGATGGCAAGAGCGCCTGGATACCGTCCAAACAGGACAATATCCAGCGCGGCAGTGCGCGCAGCGGCGAGAATCTTGACTTCCAGGATACCGTTCGAGCGATCAGCTCTCGTATCGATCTGGCCACGATGACGGAAGACTATCCGAGCCGGATTGACCATGACAATAGCGGCGTCGCCAGTGCAGCCGTGTTTCATCCGACCGGTGCCTATTTGTTTGTCAGCTTGCAGGCCAGCCGTCAGGTCGCGGTCGTCGACCCGGGTTCGCGCCGCGAGCTGTTTCGTTTTGAAGCGGGACTGGCACCCGAGGGTCTGACGGTTTCGCCCGATGGCCAAAGGCTCTATGTACATAACTTCATGAGCCGTAACGTCGGCATCTATGACTTGGCTCCGTTGACTGGCTTTGGCCAACTGATGGTGCCCCTCGTCGTCAACATCGGCACCGTCGGCACGGAGAAACTCGCGGCAGCGGTGCTGAAGGGCAAACAATTGTTCTACGATGCCCGCGATCCGCGGCTGGCGCGCGATGGCTACTTGAGTTGCGCGGCTTGCCATAACGACGGCGGTCATGACGGCCGCACCTGGGATCTGACCGGCATGGGTGAGGGCCTGCGCAACACCATCAGTCTGCGCGGTCGCGCGGCAACGCAGGGTCGCCTGCATTGGAGTGCAAACTTCGACGAAGTACATGATTTTGAAGGCCAGATTCGCTCGTTGTCGCAGGGCCTGGGTCTGATGCCTGACGCACAGTATTTTGCTGGTACCCGCAGCCAGCCCTTGGGTGATCGCAAGGCCGGCATCAGCGCCGATCTCGACGCCCTGGCCGCTTACGTGAGTTCGCTGACCACAGTTGCCAGCAGTCCGTTTCGGCAATCCAATGGCACACTCAGCGCTGAGGCGCAAAGCGGCAAGACCGTGTTCCAGAACAAGTGTGCGAACTGTCATAACGGCACTGGCTACAACAACAGTGCCGACGGCAGCCTGTTCGATATCGGCACCCTGAAGGCGTCGTCGGGCAAGCGCCTGAACGGTACGCTGTCGGGGATTGACACGCCGACCTTGCGCGATGTCTGGGCCACTGGTCCGTATCTGCACGACGGCTCAGCGGCGACGCTGGCTGCGGCGATTAGCGCTCATAACATTCTGTCCCTGAGCGCTACCGATACGGCCAACGTCGCGGCCTTCGTTCAACAAATTGGCAGCGACGAGCCAGCCTTCGGTTTTGTGCGCTGTGCGAGTCAGAATGGCACCTGTCGATTGCCGACTGGCGTCACCGCGACCGTCTACTACGGTGCCAACGGCAAGTTCAACAGCAAGCCGAACATAACCGGTAACGTGGCCTGCAACAACAGCCAGTTTGGTAACCCCTTGCCCAACGTCACAAAGGCGTGCTTTTACACCCCTTAATCAGTCTTGATATTCGCCGCCTTGATGACCTTTGCCCAGCGGCTCATTTCCGGCGCAATCCGCGCTTGCGCCGCTTCACTGCTGCCGCCAGAGGCAACAATGCCCAGGCTCAGCAGGCGCTCACGCACCTCGG
>JANORY010000132.1:0-14666 GCA_031415535.1 Burkholderiales bacterium
ATTGTGAGGCCTTGAAGCGACGAACAAACGCCACTGCGGCGGTGGGATTGAGGATTCCAGGCTCCACTTCCACTGCATGGCTGACTCTGTCCGGGTGCTCGCCCAGATACCCGACGACCAGCATCGCACCCCACGAATGGCCGATCAACTTGACTTGCCGGGTGCCACCGTAATGGCCGACGATGCTGTGCAAGTCGTCGAGGCTTCTTTGCAGCGTCAGAGACTCTTTTTTGACCCTTGGCGACAGGCCCGTTCCGCGTTGATCGTAGAAGATAACGTGGTGATTCCTGGACAGATCTTGAATGGAATAGAGGTAGTTGGAATCGCCGCCTGGACCGCCATGGACGACGATGACCGGTGGAAACTGCTTGTCGCCAAAAGTTCGAACATGAAATCTGTAGTCAGCCAGCTCGACAAATTCAAGCGACGGATCATTCTCGATGGTGGGTAGCACCTGGGTGCAGCCTGCGAACAACCCGTATAGAGCGAGTGACGCCGCAGTCACGAGTCCAATCCGGTAAAACATTCGCCGTTTAACTGGCATTTCATGCGCTGCTTCGCATCGTGATCATTGCCGGGATTCCAAAAATATGCGGTCAACGCGGTTCAAGAATTCGGTGGACCTGAACCCGGTGCTGTTCGCCAGCACTACTGTTGCAACGCCCCCTCCTGGATAGATGCGCATCTCGCAATGAAAGCCGCCACCTCCGCCTTCCTTGAAGAAAAACGCTACGCCGTGTGTTTCGCCAACGTGCCACCCAGGCGTCATGAGGATGGGTTGGCCTGCGCCGTCTGTCTGCCGGGTCTCCAACAGGCGTTTGGTCTCCGGCCCGAACAGCACTGAATCGGTTCGCAACTGGTCTTGCAGAAATCGGCTGAAGCCACGTGCCGTGCCGATCAGCCCACCAAAAGCCGGGCCATTGAGGTAATGGCTGTTTAGCCGCAGCCAGTGTCCTTCGTAGCCGCCCACGAACTTGCGGTCGATAACGAACCCTTTCACCAAATTCATAAACGAATATTTCTTAAGATAGCCGCTGGCATGACGGGACTCGTCGGGGATGACAAAATCCATCTCCTGTGCCGAGAGCCCCAACGGCTGGAGGATGTTTCCTCGGACATAGACTGGATACGATAGGCCCGTTACCTGTTCGACTACCTTGCCGAGAAGCCAGTAACCGATATTGGAGTAGGCAAACTTGCGGCCTGGCTCAAACGCAAGATATGGGTTGTCGCGCAGAACCGTCGCCAGTGCCTCAGCCTCATTAAAACTCGAATCCTCTGCTGCCAAATGCACCCACCGAAGAGGAATCGGATTGGGAACCCCTGACGTGTGAATGAGCAACTGACGCAGGGTAATGCCGTGACCGTGGTACGCGGCATTTGGGATATGGCGGTCAATCACGTCGTCTATGCTCAGCTTTCTCTGCTCGGCCAATTGAAGAATCGCGACAGCGGTAAAGGTCTTGGTCATTGAGTACGCCATCAGAGTAGTGTCGAGTGTCATCGCTTTCTGACCTTGGATGTCAGCCCAGCCAGCGGCATACTCGCGGAGTACCTGCTCAGCAGTTACGGCGAAGTATTGCAAACCGGGAACCTCAGTGCGAACGTACTGATCCAGGTCGCCTGTCGCGTTTTCCTTTGCCCGCGTGTCGTCAGTTGTAGGACTACAGAAAATCATCGCGTCGGTGCTTGACGGGTCGATGGCACAACGCGAAGGGTGGGTGCGCGCGACCGCGCGAACAGAACGATGCCGACGACACCCCCCACGATGAGGCCGAGTTCCGGTGGCACGGCCAGAAGGAAGGCCGCCTTTCCGCCAACAAGACTCCACAGGATTGGCGTCACGAAGGGCCTTCCTGGGTAGAGCCTGTCGTGTTGTATTCACGAAAGACGGCATAGAACTGCTCGACCGTAAATGGTAGCCGCATGACTTTCCCCTGGGTTCAACCGACGGTCGCGACGCGCGAGCGGAAAGGTCACTTTATGCAAACAACATACGTTCGTCTGTGCGTTGACGAACAGACCGCAAGAGACCGGCGGGCTAAAGTCGTGGGGTTTCTCAAAGCCCGATGTCTCATCTCCCTTGATGACGACGGATTCGGGTCAATCCGACGGCGGGAAGGGAAAGAGCTGGTGGCGCGTGAAAATGACCTATTGACGTTAGCGCGTCATCGCGTCGAGGCACTGCGTGTGTCACTCGGCGTCGGTGAAGACCGACCGGTACGCCTGGTCGAAACCCATATCTCCTGGGTGCTGATGACCCGTACGCTCGCCTACAAGTTGAAGAAGCCGGTGCGCCTGCCATTCCTCGACTTCACGACGCTGGCAGCGCGTCGCCATTACTGTGAACAGGAGTTGCGGCTGAATCAGCGCCTGGCACCGGCGCTGTACATTGACGTCGTGGACGTGTGCGACGGTCCGCAGGGCCCTCGGTTCGAGAAAGCCGGACCGGTTCTCGACGTCGCTGTGCGCATGCATCGTTTTCCGGACGGCTCGCTGTGGAGCGAAATGCTCTCTGACGGCCGACTGGCTGCGAGTCATATCGACGCGTTGGCGAAACGGCTTGCCGAATTCCACGGTAACGCCGCCGTGGCAGCGCCCGGTAGCGAGTCCGGATCGACTGCAAGCCATGTGCGTATTACCCAGGGCCTCATTGATGCAATCGACGCGCTTGAGGCCAAGCAAACCAAGTCCGCAACTTCGTGTTCGGACTTCGACTGGCCAGTGCTGCGTGCCTGGCTGGGTCGGCAACGGGCTGCGTTGACGCCATTGTGGGCGGCACGGCTGCATGACGGCCGGGTGCGAGAATGCCATGGTGATCTGCATCTGTCCAACGTTTTGCAACTCGCCGGCGAAGCCACCGCCTTTGACTGCATCGAGTTCGACGATGCCTTGCGTTGGATTGATGTACTCGACGACATTGCATTCCTGGCGATGGACCTTCTGGCGCACGGTCAGCGCGCCCTGGCGTTGCGTTTCGTTAATGCTTACCTGTCGGCGAGCGGTGACTACGATGGTCTGCCAACGCTGCGCTTTTTCATGGTCTGCCGCGCGCTGGTGCGCGCGCAAGTCACGAGCCTGCGCGATCAACAAGGCGTGGAATCCGCGACGCATTGCGGCACTTCCGACTATCTGAGAATCGCATCGGCACTGTCGGTCAGCGCCGACCCGCGACTGGCGCTCATGCATGGCCTGCCGGGCTCGGGCAAGAGCTTCATCTCGCAACGGCTGCTCGAGCAAGTCAATGCGATCGGAGTGCGATCCGATGTCGAGCGAAAGCGCTTGTTCGGACTCGGTGCACTGCAGTCGTCACGCTCGGTCGTACCCGACGGTATCTACACAGAGGCCGCAACGGCACGCACCTATGCGCGCTTGTATGAAGTCGCGCGTGTCGCGCTTGATGCTGGCTGGCCGGTCGTCGTCGATGCGGCGTTTCTACGGCGCGCTGAGCGCACGCGGTTTGCCGGGTTGGCGGCTTCACTATCGGTGCCGTTCTGCATCTTCGACTGCCAGGCGGAGTTGCCGCTACTGCGCCGTCGCATCGAACAGCGTATTCAGAACTCCAGCCTTGCGGACCCGTCAGAGGCCGACCTGGCGGTCCTTGAGCGCGCGACTGAAACGGCCGAGCCGCTCGACCAACCCGAACATGCGGTCACGCTGGCGATTGATGCCGCGCAAGCGCCGCCAGCCTCGACGCTGGCGAATTTTTGGCTCACCGCCAGCGTAAAACCATGAACCCATGAGCATTCGCCATCTGGATCGGCTTCTCGAGCCGAAGTCGGTCGCTGTTATCGGCGCCTCGGACCGCAGCGGCAGCGTTGGCGCGACAGTGTGGTGTAACCTGAGCGCTGGCCGCTTCAAAGGGCCGATTTATGCCGTAAATCCCAAACACAAGACGCTCGGTGGAGTGGCGGTGTACGCGCATCCCGCCGATCTGCCGCAGGCACCCGACCTTGCGCTGCTGTGCACGCCGCCTGATACTGTGCCGGGTCTGATCGAAGCCTTGGGCCGACTCGGCACGCGCGCATGCATTGTAATGACGGCCGGTTTGAGCACTGCGCAGAAACAGGCGATGCGCGACTTCGCTCGCCCCCACTTGCTGCGTGTGCTCGGCCCTAATTGTCTCGGCCTGCTGACCCCACATCTCGGGTTGAACGCGAGCTTTGCGCATACCGATGCCCTGGCTGGCGAGGTGGCGTTCCTCTCGCAGTCAGGCGCGCTCGTTACCGCTGTGCTCGACTGGGCCAAGTCGCGGCAGATCGGCTTCTCGCACCTGGTGTCGCTCGGTGAACGGGCTGACGTGGACTTCGGTGACCTGCTCGATTACCTGGCCAGCGATGCACGTACCCGTTCGATCCTGCTCTACATCGAATCCATCGAGCAACCGCGCAAGTTCATGTCAGCAGCGCGGGCCGCCGCACGCAACAAGCCGGTCATTGTCGTGAAGGCCGGTCGGGCCGGCAACGGCGTGCAGGCCGCCGCCTCGCACACCGGTGCCCTGGCGGGATCCGATATCGTGTTCGATGCCGCCATTCGCCGCGCTGGCATGTTGCGGGTCGACACGTTGCAGGACCTGTTCATGGCGGCCGAAACCTTGGCGCGCTTCGGCCGCAACCATGACGACGCGCTGACCCTGATGACCAACGGTGGCGGCGCCGGTGTGTTGGCGGCCGATGCTGCGGCGCTGGCGGGTGTCGAGTTGCGCGAATTGAGCGGCAGCCTGCGCGCCAAACTTGATTTGCTGCTGCCGCCCACCTGGTCGCATGCCAACCCCATTGACATTATCGGCGATGCACCGGTGCAGCGTTATACCGAGACCTTGCAAGCACTGCTCGCCGATCGCGATAGCGGCGCGGTTCTGTTCATGCATGCGCCGACTGCGATCGTGCGCAGCGAAGACATCGCACGGGCCTGCGCACCGATCGTGCACCAGGCGCCCGATCGGGTCATGGCCTGCTGGCTGGGCGACGATGCGGTGGCGGACGCGCGCTGCATCTTCGAAGACGCCGGTGTTGCCGACTATGCGACACCCGAGGAGGCGGTGCGAGCGTTCGCGATGCTCGGAACTTATCGGCGCAACCAGGCATTGTTGCTGGAGGTTCCGACGGCAAGCGAAAGCGGCGTACCCGACCTGGTTGCAGCACGCGTTCCCATCGAGGCGGCGTTGGCCGATGGTCGTGAAATGCTCGATGAGCTCGAAGCCAAGGCGGTTCTGAAGGCCTATGGCATTCCGATCGTGCCGACCGTCGCGGCAGGACCCACCTCGGTAGCCGCTACCGCCGCAGCGCAGGGGCTTGGCTACCCAGTGGCGCTGAAGATTCTGTCGCCCGACATCATTCATAAGTCCGACGTCGGTGGCGTGCACCTGAACCTGCGTGACTCAGATGAGCTGAGCCAGGCAGCCGAGGCGATGTTGACGCGTGTTCGCGAGCAACGGCCGCAGGCGCGGATCACCGGTTTCACCGTACAGTCGATGGCGAAACGCCCGATGGCGCAAGAATTGATCATCGGCGCGAGCATCGATCCATTGTTCGGTCCGGTGCTGCTGTTCGGCGAAGGCGGCACCGCCGTCGAAGTGCTGGCCGATCGAGCGATCGCGCTGCCGCCGCTGAATCGCGTGCTGGCGCGCGAACTCGTGTCGCGCACCCGTGTCGCCAAGTTGCTGGCCGGGTATCGCGATCATCCGCCGGTCAAGCTCGACGCCGTCTGCGACGTGCTGATTGCGCTGTCACACCTAATAGCCGATATCCCCGAAATTGCCGAACTCGACATCAACCCCTTATGGGCCGATCACGAAGGTGTGATTGCGCTGGACGCACGTCTGCGCGTGAGCCGCGAGGCGCGCGGCGGCGCAGCCAGTTTCGCCATCACGCCTTATCCGGCCGAGTTGGTCGAGAATGCGGTATGGAATGGCGAGACTATTCAACTTCGGCCAATCCGACCTGAGGACGGGCCGCAACATAAAGCCTTTGTCGAACGGCTGCAGCCGGAGGATCTCCGCTTGCGCTTCTTTAATGCGCGAAAGGAACTGCCGCCGACCGAACTCGCGCGCCTGACGCAGATCGACTATGCACGCGAGATGGCGTTCATCGCCGTGCGTACGCCACCCGACGGCGTGTCACAAACCTTGGGCGTTGTTCGAGCGGTGATCGACCCGAACAATGTCGACGCGGAGTTCGCGATCGTCGTGCGCTCGGATCTGAAGGGTCGCGGAATCGGCCATTTGCTGCTGCGTAAGATGATCGACTACCTCACACGCTGCGGCACAAAACGAATGGTCGGGCAGATTCTGCGCGACAACCAAGTGATGCGCGAATTCATGCGCTCGCACGGCTTCGTTCTGGACGCAGTCGCCTCGGATCGGGATGCGCTGCATTTTGTGTTGACGCTGGTCGACGCCAAGCGAACCCTGCCGTCGGCGACGTGAGTGCAAGCCGGCTCAGCAACCGTTGTCCCTGCGCTGCCGTGCTGGGATAGGTCTGGCCCCACCGGCAGATAACTCGGGCCCACTGCGGCATGCAATTGCGCCAGACCCAGGCCGGCTACCTGATGACCATCCGGGAACACGACCAGTGCCGCAGCCCCCGGCTGGTCAATGGCAACGACGATGTACCCGTGCGAGACCATTTCTTCGACCTGGAACGTATTCATCTGACGAAAGCCGGTGACCCCTTCGAGGAAGATCAACACCGGATACTGAGGCTGAGCGTCTGCAACCGGGGCTGACGAAAAAGCGTTGGTAGTGATGATTTTGAAGTGTCCGAGCAAAAATTCCGGCAGGTGGTGGATACGCGCAAGCGCCGCGGTCACAGCCTCGGCATCCGGGATATAGGCGGCACGAGAACCTCCCGGATGGACGTTGGCCGGGTACCAGATCTGCACCATCAGCGCACGACCATCGTTCGGATCAGCCGAGAAGACTTCCGAACGACTTGCATCGACCCAGTGGTAGGTCAAGGTGCCGATCGCATACGGTCCGGTCGGATCCGCGAACCGGAACACCGGGATCACCAGCGGCAGAGCGACGCTCACCGCCAGCGCCAATACGCCCAGACCGATGGCGGTGGCTGCGCCAAACCGATGTATCCGCTTTTGTCCAGCGGACGCACCCGCCAGTGGGAAGTTCTGCAACATCCAGACCAGAAAAAATAGCGCTGTCAGCGCGTAAGCCGGGACCATTTGCCAGCGTGGTCCTTCCGTCAGCCACTGCGTTACCGCAATCATTGACGCGACGATTGCCATATGACGCAACCAAGGCAGCGCACCAAGCTGGCGGACCGAAAAAACGATCAGTGTCAGCAGATCGGCAGACAGCAACAAGGCCTCGAGTAATCTCATCGCCTCGATCGATCAAGTATTCTTGCAGCGGGACAAGGTCTTGGGTCCCCACAGGACCACAACCGCAATGGCACTGAACGCCATGACCAAGCCGCCGAGTCGCATATCGAAGTGTGAGCCATTGACGGGAAACTGCATCCAGGAGAGATTCAACGTGGCGTGAAACAGGGATACCGAGCAACCAGAACGCAATGGAAAGCGCGAGCACGAGGACGAAGAACTTCAGAGGCGACCGGTCCCGCGCTATGCTTGCGTGCGCTGCACTGTGCTCACCCACCGAAGCGCCGTAGCCATGTCGGACCCGAATGCACTTCGGAAAACAGCGCAGTCTCGATTCCCAGTTCGTGTTCACGTGCCGCAATATCGAGCAACTCCAGAAGTGACAGCACTATAGGCCGAACTTCATTTGTGTTCGGTGCGCCAGCGCACAGACGGGCGACTATATTGCGCGCAACCTGAGTGACACCCGACGCCACCTGAGGTCACCCGACGTCACCCGACGTCTTGTTCTTTTTTGGTTGATATCCGCTTATGAATATTACAACTCACAGAGCAAGGATCACTGGACCGGTCCGGTACATCGCTACCGGCGGCAAGATCAGCAATATTCCTATCGGACCCTGTCTGGTTGAGCAAGTTAACGGTCGCACCGTTGACATTGTCTGGGGCGTGCGCGGGCAGCGATCCGCTGCGCTACCACTGCTTGAGTTGAAGGCCGCCGAGGATCAAGGCCACTTGATCCTGTTGGACTAGAAGTTGAGAGCCGATCGCCGGTAAGTTGATTTTTCGCAAGCTCTGAAAACATCATCCGGCTAGACTGAATTGAAATTGATTCAACGAGGCCTGACATGATTCGCGTCACTCCCAGCCCGCGACGACTGAAGCAATCAAAACCGGTAGATCGCCATTCACCCCCGGATCATCCCCATTCTGTTCCGATCCTGCATCAGGACAACCCGCAAGCCGATGAATTCGAGTCAGCGTTCAACGAAATACCGCATGACGAGTATGACCCTGATCTGCGCCATCGAATGGTCAGTGCAGCGGCTTATGGCCGGTTCACTGAACGGGGTTATCAAGACGGCTATGACATCGAGGACTGGTTGCGTGCCGAAGAAGATGTTGACCGGCAGTTATTGCCCGGACGGCACGTCAGTGAACTGTAGCCATGGGTCGGCGTTGATTGCCTATCCATATCCAGGATTCGCCTGATGCTCAGCGGCAAGATTACTCACTTGCTAAGAGATGGTCGCGGGTTCATTGAGTCCCATGACGGTGCCGAATTCGGCTTTCACCGTGACGATCTTGATGAACTCGATTTCGATAAGCTGGAGATCGGCCATGCCGTTGAGTTCACCCAGGACTTGGACGGTAATCCCTCGGACAGTCGCGCTGTCCAGATCAGAACGCTGCGCCGCGCCGTTTGAAGAGCTTGTGCAGTTCGCTGGTCCAGAGCACCGCGCTGGCCATCGCCGCGCACAACAACCACTGCTGCAACGACAGCGGCACGGTTCCGAACGCGAGGTTGAGAAAGCCGACATGGACAACCGCAACCTGTAACAACAGGGCGAGCGCAACCGCGCACCAAAGCCAGACGTTCACGAACAGGTGGGAGAACGCACTGGTAGTGTCCGAGCGCGCCGTGAAGCAGCCAAACAAACTGGTGAACACCAGCACGGTGAAGCCGGCGGTGCGCGCGGTGCTGATGTCATGGCTGCCGGCGATCAGACCGCCAGGCAGCAGCATGTCCATCGTCAGCAGCGTCACCACGGCGATCACCAAACCGGCGTGTACGACGGTGGCCCACATGCGCGCATCGATCACCCGCTCGGTGACGTGGCGCGGCTTGCGCGCCATCAGGTCGTCAGCCGGTGGATCAACGCCCATCGCGAGCGCAGGCCCAGAGTCGGTGACGAGATTGATCCACAGCAACTGGGTGGCTAGCAAGGGTAGCACGACCGCTTCGGCTGCGCCCGGCGCAGTCGATTTCAGCCCGATCACGCCAGCCCCCACTACGCCCAGAAAAACCGTCAGCACCTCACCCATGTTGGTGGACAACAGATAGCGCAGGAACTTTCGGATGTTGTCCAGGATCGCGCGGCCTTCGCGTACGGCCTCGACGATGGTCGCGAAGTTGTCATCGGCCAGGATCATCTTGGCCGCTTCCTTCGTCACCTCGGTGCCGGTGATGCCCATCGCGACGCCGATGTCGGCCGCCTTCAGTGCGGGCGCGTCGTTGACGCCGTCACCGGTCATCGCGACGATGTTGCCGTCGGCCTGTAGCGCGTCGACGATGCGCAGCTTGTGCGCTGGCGACACACGGGCATAGACCGAAGTGGTGCGCACGGCGTCAGCGAATGATGCCGTGTCTAGCGCATCGAGTTGCAGCCCGGTCAGGGCGCTGGCACCAACTGCCACGATGCCGAGGTCGGCCGCGATACGCGCTGCCGTGCGCGGATGGTCACCGGTGATCATGATCACCCGGATACCGGCGCGGTGGGCTTCGCGGATGGCCAGCGCTGCCTCCTCGCGCGGCGGATCGATCATGCCGACGGTGCCGACAAAGATCAACTCGCGCTCAAGTGCCTCGCCGCCAGCCGCATCTTCGCCTGGATCGAGTGGCCGGTAGGCCACCGCGAGCGTGCGCAGCGCCGCGTCTGACAAGGTGTCGACGTCGGCCAGCAGTCGCGCCCGCAATGTGTCATCGAGCGCGACGATCTCCATGCCGATACGAGCCCGGTTGCAACGGCCCAGCAGCACGTCCGGCGCGCCCTTGGTGATCAGCACGATCTGGTCATCGTGCTCATGGTCGCGTTCAATCGTCGTCATCAACTTACGCTCTGACGTGAACGGGATTTCGCCGATCCGCTCGAAACGCAGCCGTCGACGCTCGCTGATCTCGCCATGACCCAGCTTGCGCTCGGCCACCAGGAAGGCGGCTTCGGTCGGGTCACCGTGGATCTCCCAACCGCCGCCCGTTCCTTGGCGCAGATCGGCATTGCCGGCCAGGCTGCCGCCGCTCAACACCACGATGCTTTCCGCGCGCAGCGGCCCGTCAACCAGCTCGGCGCCGTTGTGCTCGACGCGTCCTTCCGGCGTGTACCCGACGCCGCTGATCTGGGTGTCGCCGGAAGCCGTCATGACCCGCTCGATGGTCATCTCGGCGCGGGTCAAGGTTCCAGTTTTGTCCGTGCAGATGACCGAGGCGGAACCCAAAGTCTCCACCGACGACAGGTTCTTGACGATGGCCTGGTGCTTGGCCATACGCTGCACGCCGAGCGCGAGCACCACCGACAGAATAGCGGGCAGACCTTCAGGAACCGCCGCCACCGCCAGCGCCACGCCGAGCAATAACACGTGAACCACATCGGTGGCCGTGCGGCTCTCGGAAACCAGCAGGATCGTCGCCACCACAACAACAGCGATAACAACGACCGCAATGCCAAGCGACCGCCCGATACGCGCGATCTCCTGCTCCAAAGGCGTCGGCACCGCAGCGGTGGCCTCGAGCAGGGCGGCGATTCTGCCCATCTGGGTGTCCATGCCGATCGCCGTGACCAGCGCGCGGCCCGTGCCTTGCACAACCGAAGTACCTTTGAAGACCATGTCGCGTTGGTCACCGAGCGCGGCCGGCCCGGGCAAGGTGGCGATGTCCTTGAGCACGGCTTCGCTCTCACCGGTCAGCGACGCTTCCTGCACCCGCAAGGTCGTCGCCTGAATCAGGCGCGCGTCAGCACCGACCGCATCACCCTCGGCGAGCACCAGAACGTCGCCGCGCACCAGGTCGGCACTGGGTACCCGTTGCGGCTTGCCGTCACGCATCACGGCAGCGGTCGAGGCGATCATTTTGGCGAGCGCGGCTACGGCATTCTCCGCCTTGGCTTCCTGCACATGGCCCAGAACACCGTTGAGCAACACGATCGCTGCGATGACGATGGCATCCACCGGCCAGCCGACGCGACCTTCGATCGCCCATGCGACCAGCGCAATGCTCACTGCGGCCAGCAACAGGTAGATCAACGGGTCCTGAAACTGCGACAGGATTCGCCGCCACGCCGGCGGCCGCGGTACCGCGCGCAGTTCATTAGGCCCGTTCTGTGCGAGCCGAAGTGATGCTTGCTGCGCCGTGAGCCCGCGCTCGGTATCCACCTCAAGCGCCTTCGCGACGGCGTCGGCATCCTGAACAGACGGGTCACCGAGAGCGCCGGCTTTTGCGGTTTTATCGATCACATGATCGGCCGATGTCTTATTAGTTGCGGTCGCTGGCATCGTCAGGCGATCAGTGCCCAGGTGTGACGGGCGATCTGCTCTTCTTCCTGCGAGGCAAGAACCTGCACCGAGCAGCGCGATGCGCCGTCGTTTATGGGGTTGCTCGCAGATTGGTTGCGCGATTCGTCGAGGCTGACTCCGAAGCATTTCAAGCCCGCGCAGACGGCAGCGCGCACTGGCGGGTCGTTTTCGCCGATGCCGCCGGTGAAGACGAGCATATCCAGACCGTCGAGCACAGCGATCATCGCGGCAATCTGCTTGCGCACGGAATAGCAAAACATCTCGATGGCGAGTTGCGCATTGGGATTCGACGCCGCCGCTTCGTGCAGACGCCGCAAGTCGCTGCTGACCCCCGATACACCGAGCAGGCCGGAGTGGCGATCGACCAGCGATTCGAGTTGGGCGGCGTCGAACCTCTTTTCACGCATCAGGTACACCAGAACTCCGGGGTCGAGGTCGCCGCTGCGCGTGCCCATCATTACTCCGCCGGTCGGCGTCAGGCCCATGCTGGTATCGATCGATTGGCCGGCCTTTACAGCAGTGATGCTGGCACCGTTGCCGAGATGGGTGACGATCAGACGCTCGGGAAACTGCGCCGATGACGCAGTCGACTGATCGTCGCGAAGTTGTCGCACGATTGATTCGAGCGACAGGCCGTGGAAGCCGTAGCGTTGTATGCCGTCCCTCTGAAGCTCCCGGGCGATCGGCAGTACACGGGCTACCTCCGGCAAGTCGACATGAAAGTGGGTGTCGAAACACGCGACCTGAGGGACGCCGGGAAACTGCGTCTGCGCGAAGCCGATGAGTGCCAACGCGGTGGGCGTATGCAGCGGCGCGAACGCTGCAGCGGCATGCAGTTGCCGCAACACGGTTTCGTCGATCCGGCAAGGCTGGCGCAGCGCCGGCCCGCCATGGACGATCCGGTGGCCGATGGCGTCGGGCGGTGGCAAGTTCGCCGTGGCGAGAATACTGGCGACACGGTTACTCGCCTCCTGTGGGTCGGCGGTGGCGATGGTTTCGGCCAGGAGCCGCTCAGTCCCCGTTGTGTAGACCCGGAACAGGCCGAACTTCAGCGACGACGAACCGCTGTTCAATGCCAGGACGTGGGGCATGCCGCGCTCACAGCGCCCAACGCCAGTCGCGAATCTCCGGCAGGTCGTCGCCATGTTCGCCAATATAAAGCTTGTGGCGTTCCATACTTGTCCAGTAACGTGCGGTCGCCGTCTCGACCTGATCTGCAAGCCTCGGGATTCTGCGGATCGCATCGAGCGCGAGTTGATAACGGTCGAGGTTGTTCAACACCACCATGTCGAACGGGGTGGTCGTGGTGCCTTCCTCCTTATAGCCGCGCACATGGATGTTGCCGTGATTGCGACGCCGGTAGGTCAGCTTGTGGATCATCGCAGCATAACCATGGAAGGCGAAAATCACTGGTTTGTCTGTTGTGAACAGGGCATCGAACTCAGGGTCGCTCAGGCCGTGCGGATGTTCGGACTGGGGCTGCAACACCATCAGGTTAACGACGTTGACAAAGCGGATACGGATGTCGGGCACATACGCGCGCAGCAACGTCACAGCGGCCAGTGCTTCCAGGGTCGGCACATCGCCGGCACAGGCCATCACGACGTCCGGTACCTTTGTGTCACCGCTCGTATCATTGCTCGCCCAGGCCCAGATGCCGGCACCCGCCGTGCAATGGCGAACGGCCGCGTCCATGTCCAGCCACTGCGGTGCCGGCTGCTTGCCGGCAATGATCAGGTTGACGTAGTTGCGGCTGCGCAAACAATGGTCCGCCACCGACAGCAGACAGTTGGCGTCAGGCGGCAAATAGATACGCACGACATCGGCCTTCTTGCTGGCGACGTGATCGATGAAGCCTGGGTCCTGGTGCGAAAAACCGTTGTGATCCTGGCGCCAAACATGCGATGTGAGCAGATAGTTCAGCGATGCAATCGGCTTGCGCCAGGGGATCTGATTGCACACCTTCAGCCATTTGGCGTGCTGGTTGAACATCGAATCGATGATGTGAATAAACGCTTCATAACACGAGAATAAGCCGTGTCGTCCGGTGAGCAAGTAACCCTCGAGCCAGCCTTCACACAGGTGTTCACTGAGCACTTCCATCACGCGGCCGTCGGCGCTCAGGTGGTTGTCGCCATCTTGCGCACCGTCTAGCCAGGTCTTGCCGGAAACCTCGAACACGGCTTCGAGGCGGTTCGATGCGGTTTCGTCCGGGCCGAAGATGCGAAAGTTGGCGGCACCCAGGTTGAGTTTCATCACGTCGCGCAGGAACTTGCCCAGCACACGCGTCGCCTCCGCTTCGATGTCGCCGGGCGCGCGCACCGCCACCGCATAGTCACGGAAGCGTGGCATCGACAGCGGCTGCAGCAAGGACCCGCCATTGGCGTGCGGGTTGGAACCCATGCGCCGCCGGCCGGTTGGCGCGAGCATGGCCAATTCCTCCAGGAACTTGCCTCGTTCATCGAACAATTCCTGCGGCCGATAACTTTTGAGCCAGTCTTCGAGCTGCTGCACATGCCCTGGTGTCTTGAACTCGGCAATCGGCACCTGATGCGAGCGCCAGGAACCTTCCACTGGTTTGCCGTCAACGAACTTCGGTCCGGTCCAGCCCTTGGGGGTGCGCAACACGATTATCGGCCAGCGAGGGCGCTCGGCAATTTGAGCTGTGCCCAGGGATCGCGCCGCACGCTGGAGCATTTGAATCTGCGCGAGAACCGTATCCAGCGTGCTGGCCAGCGATTGGTGCACTTGCGTCGCGTCGTCGCCCTCGACAAAATGTGGCTCGTGGCCGTAACCGCGCATCAGATCGGTCAGCTCCTGGCGCGTGATGCGCGCCAGAACCGTCGGGTTGGCGATCTTGTAGCCGTTCAGATGCAAGATCGGCAGTACCGCGCCATCGCGCGCAGCATTCAGAAATTTGTTGGAATGCCAACTGGTCGCCAGCGCACCGGTTTCTGCCTCGCCGTCGCCGACGATACAAGCGACAATCAAGTCAGGGTTATCGAACGCCGCACCATAAGCGTGGGCCAACGAATAGC
>JANORY010000133.1:0-3933 GCA_031415535.1 Burkholderiales bacterium
CAGCCAGCACCGTCAGAAATCGTTCGTTTTCGGCGGGCAGACCGACCGAGACTCTGAGCCACTGCGGCAGCCCATAGTTAGCCACCGGTCGTACGATCACACCGGCGCGCAGCAACTGATTGAATACCGTCAGAGCGTCACCGACCTTGACCAGCACGAAGTTACCGAACGACGGCACGAATTCGAGCTTCATACGCTCAAACGCGGATTGCAACTGCGCCAGACCATCGCGATTAACTTCATAACTCTTTTGCAGGAAGGCATCGTCGGCGAGCGCGGCAATTGCGGCGGCTTGTGCGAGCGTGTTGACGTTAAACGGATGCCGCAAACGATTCATCAGATCGGTGGCACTGGCGCTTGCCAAGGCAAAGCCAATGCGCAATCCCGCCAGGCCGTAAACCTTCGACATGGTGCGCGAAATGATCAGGTTCGGAAATCGATTCAGCCACTGCGTCGAGTCAAACCGCAATTCGACCGGCAGATACTCGTTATATGCTTCATCGAGCACCACTGCAACGTTTGCTGGAACGCGCTCAAGAAACCGTTCGACATCGGCCGCTGGCAAAAAGGTGCCGGTCGGATTATTCGGATTTGCAATGAAGACTAATCGGGTGTCGGCGCGAATTGCCTTGGCCATCGCATTCAAGTCATGGCCATACTGTTTGGCCGGAACCACGATCGATTGTGCGCCGATGGCTTGTGCGGCCAGCGCGTACACGGCAAACGAATGTTGCGCATAGACCACCGATTGACCGGCCTCGACAAACGCCCGCGCGGCCAACTCAAGCACATCGTTCGAGCCGTTACCCAGTGTGATCCAGTCTTGCGGCACCTTGAATTTCCCAGCGATGGCGGCTTTGAGTTCAAAGCCGTTCGAATCGGGATAACGACCGAGATCGGCAATTGCCGCAGCGACGGCTTTCTGCGCCGACAGGGGCATGCCAAGTGGGTTCTCATTCGAGGCCAGCTTGACGATCGATTTCTCATCGAGTCCAAGTTCACGGGCTAGCTCCGAGATCGGCTTGCCGGCCTGGTACGGTGCGATGCCTTGAACATAACGGGGGGCAGACAGTGACATGAAGATCCCTCTAAGCGGTGACTCAAATGGTAGCAAGTCGACGCGCTCGCAGCCTCGACCTCAGGCAGCGCGCGGGTACGAGCCGATGACCCGATAAAACGCCGCATTTTCACGCAACTCGGTCAGCGCTGAGGCAACCGCCGCATCGTCGCGATGACCAAGGACGTCGATGTAGAAATAATATTCCCAATTACCCTGGCGCGCCGGTCGCGACTCGAAGCGCTTCATCGACACGCCGTGTCTGGCCAGCGGTTCGATCAAGGCATGGACCGCACCGGCCCGATCGGGCACCGACAAAATCAGCGAGGTCTGATCCAAGCCAGTTGGCGCGCAGCGATACTGACCGAGGACAATGAACCGGGTACGATTACTGGGGTCGTCCTGAATGCTGCGACCGACAAATTGCAACTGATAAAGCCGGGCAGCACCCTCGCCCGCGACCGCAGCGGTATCGGCGGCGAGCGACGCCAGACGCGCGCCTTCAGCGTTACTCGAAACCGGCACGCGCTCAATGCCAGGCGCGTTCCGATCAAGCCAGGTCTGACATTGCGCCAAGGCTTGCGGATGCGCGCAAATACGATTGACCCCGACCAGGGAAGTCGTTCGTGCGAGCAGGTTATGACGGATCGGGATCGACACCTCACCACTGATCTCAAGGCCGGTGTGTTGCAGCAAATCCATCGTGCGATTCACCGCGCCTTCGGTCGAATTCTCGATCGGTGCAACGCCGAAATCACAGGCACCGGACTCGGCAGCGCGAAACACCTCGTCAATACTCGAACAACTGACGGCCTCAACGCCGTCGCCAAAATGGCGGCGTAGCGCTTCCTCGGAAAAAGTACCCGGTGGCCCGAGGTACGCAATACGCATGCGGCGCTCCAGTTCGCGGCAGGCTGAGATCACCTCACGGTAGATCGCTGTTATGGCGCCATTCGGCAACGGACCCTGATTGCGCTCGGCCAACTTCACGAGTACCTGCGCTTCGCGTTCCGGCCGATAAACCGGCGCGCCGGTTTCATGCTTGAGTTCACCCACCGCGATCGCCAGTTGCGCGCGCTGATTCAGACTCGCGAGAATGTGGGCATCAATCGCATCGATCTGGCGGCGCAGGGCGTCGAGCTTGGACTCTTGAGAATCACTCATGTCAGAAGTCCCTAACCAGCAGGCGGCACGCCATCGTCGGCCGGATCGCCCTTGGCGACATCGCCCGGCGCATCGGTCGCCAATTCAAGTCCGGCGACGTCAGTATCCTCAACGGCGACGCCCTCAATATCGAGCGTATCGGTTTCAACCACTCGCTGCACGCCGGACAGTTTGGTGCCTTCATCAATCGAAATCAGCGTCACGCCCTGCGTCGCACGACCCATTTCGCGAATCTCGGCGACTCGGGTGCGAACCAATACACCACCCGTGGTGATCAACATGATTTCATCCTTTTCGGTCACCAGCACGGCCGCCACGACCTTGCCGTTGCGATCAGAAGTCTGAATAGCGATCATGCCCTTGGTACCACGACCGTGGCGCGTGTACTCGACAATGGATGTGCGCTTGCCGTAGCCGTTGGCGGTGGCCGTCAACACGGATTGCTGCTCGTTCTCGGCCACCAGCATGGCAATGACTACCTGGCCTTCGTCGAGCATCATGCCGCGCACGCCGCGTGCGCCCCGCCCCATTGGCCGGACATCGTTTTCATCGAAGCGCACGGCTTTGCCGGAATCCGAGAACAACATGACGTCATGTGTGCCGTCGGTCACCGCGACACCAATCAGGAAGTCGCCCTCGTCGAGATCGACCGCAATAATGCCGGCCTTGCGCGGATTGGAGAAATCGGTCAGCGGCGTTTTCTTGACCGTACCGAGGCTGGTCGACATGAACACAAAGTGTTGCTCATCGAAGGTCTTGACCGGCAACACGACGGTGATCTTTTCATTCTCAACCAGCGGGAACAAGTTGACGATCGGCCGGCCGCGTGAATTTCGGGTGCCCTGCGGCACTTCCCAAACCTTGATCCAGTAAACCCGACCCCGATCCGAAAAACACAGGATCATGTCGTGCGTATTGGCAATAAAAAGCTGGTCGATCCAATCTTCGTCCTTGGTCGCTGCCGCCTGTTTGCCGCGGCCGCCACGTTTCTGGGCACGGTACTCGGACAGCGGCTGACTCTTGATATAGCCCGAATGCGACAGGGTGACCACCATGTCTTGCGGCGTGATCAGATCTTCGGTGTCGAGTTCGGTGGCATTAAATTCGATGACCGAACGGCGCGCATCGCCAAACTCGAGTTTGATCGCCGCCAATTCATCTTGAATGACCTGGGTAATCCGCTCGGGTTTGTTCAGTATGTCGATCAGATCGATGATCTGACCAATCACTTCGCGGTACTCTGAGACAATCCGATCCTGCTCAAGTCCGGTGAGTCGCTGCAAACGCATCTGCAGGATTTCCTGCGCCTGGACTTCGGACAGCCGATAAGTTGCGTTCGCGTCGTCGTTTTGCCCGTCGCGACGCAGGCCCAATTCAGGGTCAAGCCCTTCCGGACGGAACGCGCTGATTTCAACACCGGCACGCTCGACCATTTCTTGCGCAACACCGGCACGCCAGGCATGCGCCATCAATCGTTCTTTGGCGATCGGTGGGGTCGGTGAGGCCTTGATCATATCGATCATCTCGTCGACATTGGCGATCGCAACCGCCAAACCCTCCAAGACATGACCGCGATCGCGCGCCTTGCGCAGCTCAAATATCGTCCGCCGCGTGACCACTTCACGGCGGTGCGACAGGAAGGCGTCGAGCATCTGCTTGATGTTCAGGAGGCGCGGCTGACCGTCGACCAGCGCGACCATGTTCATGCCGAA
>JANORY010000134.1:0-1425 GCA_031415535.1 Burkholderiales bacterium
ACGCGCGCACCTGCAGGCCAAGACGACTGGCCTGCACCTGATTATCGGTGCGCAGTTCTCGCTGCATGAACTCTGGCCCGAGCACGCACCTCGTCTGGTGCTGCTGGCGTGCAATCGCAATGGTTACGGCAATCTGTCGGAGCTCATTACCCGCGCTCGCATGCGCGCTGAAAAGGGTTCGTATCGCCTGCTGCGCGAGGATCTTTTTGGGGTTGACGACTGTGTGGCGTTACTGGTGCCGCATCCGAGGGCTTCAGTCGAATTGATTTGCGAGCAAGCCCTGTATTTACGCGAACGTTGGTCGGGGTTGTGGATCGCCGTTGAGTTGCTGGCGCACGGTCATGATCAAGTTTTGCTCGATAATTTACGCGCCGCCTCCAGCCAAACAGGCATCAGTCTGGTAGCGGCTGGCGACGTTCAGTTTCATGTCCGCTCGCGCAAAAGCCTGCAGGACACCTTGACCGCCATCCGCTTGAACCGCACGGTGCGCGAGCTGGGCTTTGAGGTCGCGCCAAACGCCGAGCAGCATCTGCGTAGCCGTTTGCGCCTGGCGCAGCGCTACTCGGCTGATCTGTTGGCGGCAACCATCACCATTGCTTCGCTATGCGCCTTTTCGCTTGACGAGTTACGTTACGAGTATCCGGAAGAAATTGTGCCGGCTGGCGAAACGCCCAGTTCATGGTTACGCAAGCTGACCTATGCAGGCGTCAAAATTCGCTACCCAATGAGCGGGCCTGATTCGGGTAGCGTGCCTAGTTCGCGCAGCGTGCCTGATTCGGGTAACGCACCTGATTCGAGCCGCCTGGATAATTCGAACGCCGCGCACGATCCAAACGAGTTACGCTATCCGAGCAGCTTGCCCGAACCGGTTCGCGCGCAAATCGAACACGAACTCAAACTCATTGCCGAGCTGCGTTACGAACCGTACTTTCTGACGGTCGCAGACATTGTTGCCTTCGCACGTTCCCAAAATATTCTGTGTCAGGGTCGCGGTTCGGCGGCCAACTCGGCGGTCTGTTATTGCCTGGGTATTACCGAAGTTGATCCGGCGCGCATGAGTGTGCTGTTCGAGCGATTCATCAGCAAGGAGCGCAATGAGCCGCCGGATATCGATGTCGACTTCGAGCATCAGCGGCGCGAAGAAGTCATGCAATACATCTATAACAAATACGGGCGTGATCGGGCCGCACTGACTGGCGTGGTCATCAGCTATCGGCCGCGCTCTGCCATGCGCGATGTCGGCAAGGCGCTCGGTATTGATGCACAACGACTCGAGCAACTATCCAAGTCTCACCAATGGTGGGACGGCCGGCGCATGAGTGCCGAGAAACTGACGGCGCAGGGCTTCGATGCGCAGTCGCTGGTAGTGCAGCATTGGATCAGCATGACCAACACCTTGATGGGTTTTCCGCGTCACCTCTCGCA
>JANORY010000135.1:0-8208 GCA_031415535.1 Burkholderiales bacterium
CGGCGTTCGCGCCGCGACAGCGGCTTTTGGCCCTCGGCCGGTGTCGTCGACTGCCCCTTGGGTGTCGCCGTCGCTTCGGTGGTGGTCAACGCGACCGCGCTGGCATTGCGAAATCCGCTCGGTAACATTGAAGTTTTCGGGTAACCAGCGATGTCGAGCAAGCCATCAAACGCCGAGCCTTCAAATCCCACTTGTCTCTGACGACCTACCGACATTGAAGGCACCGTCGAGTCACTGAAGCCGAGTTTTTCCATCGCTTGTGCATCTGCAGCATTACGGATTTGTTTCTCGTTGAACGGAATACCGCGTTTGCTCAAATGATTGCGCGCTTGCTCGCACGGAGCACAGTCGCTGGCAGTGAAGAGCACCACTGGATGTTTCTCGGCGATTGATTTCAAGCTGAAGGGCAGCATGGCGTTGGGCTCAGCCGCTGTCGCCGGTTCACCGAGTCGGCGGGTTTGAACATCGTCATTGGGCGGCCGATCACCATACGAGACCGAACCGTCGCGACTGGTCCATTTGAATTGCGCTAAAGAAGCGCCCGGCACGAGCACCAGTACCGCCAGCGTCAACTGAAACAGCGCAACGATCTTCAGACGGCTGACCCGGACTCGAAACGCGGCAATCATCAAATACTCCAGAAACTAAGACTCAACGCTGCAGGACTGCTGCTTGGGCGGATTCCTGACTCATTCCATTATGTCGAAGCAGCGCGTCTATGCTGGGGTCGCGCCCTCTGAACGCGCGAAACGAGGCGATGGCCGGTCGGCTACCGCCTACCGAAAGAATTTCATCCAGAAACTTGCGGCCAATCTCCGGGCTGAACAGTCCGTGCTCTTCAAAGGCGGCAAAGCAGTCGGCCGATAACACTTCGGCCCATTTGTAGCTGTAGTAACCCGCCGCGTAGCCACCGGCGAAGATATGTGAAAAGCTGTTCTGAAAGCGGTTGTACGCTGGTGGCGTCAGCACTGAGACTTCGCGTCGCACTTCGTCAATGATCACTTGCAGATCGATCGCCTGCGGATCGATCGCCTGCAGATCGGCTTGATTCGCCGTGGGCGATTCAAGCTGCGCCTGATCGTAAATATGCATTTCATGAATCCGCAGGTCAAACAACGCGAACTCTACTTGGCGAAGGGTTTGCAGGCCGGCCTGGAAATTCTTCGCCGCAGACATTTTGTCGAATAATTCGCGCGGCAAACTTTGCGCGGAGTCGATCTGCGCACTCATGGCGCTCAGGGTTGCAAAGTCCCAGCAAAAATTCTCCATAAACTGGCTCGGCAATTCGACCGCATCCCATTCAACGCCGGCAATGCCGGCGACGGCGAGCTCATCAACCCGAGTCAGCAAATGATGCAGTCCGTGGCCAAACTCGTGGAACAGGGTGATGACATCATCATGAGTCAGCAGAGCGGGCCGCGACCCTACCGGCGCCTGGAAATTGCACGTCAGATAGGCAATCGGTGTTTGCAGTCGGTTGCCGCTACGCTTGCGGGAGCGCGCGTCATCCATCCAGGCACCCGGCCGCTTGCTGGCGCGTGCGTACAGGTCCAGATAAAAATGGCCAATGATCTGCTCACCGCGACGCAGTGCGAAGAACTGAACATCCGGGTGCCAGGTGCTGGTCTGATCGGTGCTGATGGTCACCCCGAACAGGCGTTGCACCATATCAAACAGGCCCTTTAATACTTTGGGTAGTGGGAAATATTGCTTAACCTCATTCTCGGAAAACGCGTAGCGTGACTCCTTGAGTCGCTCGGAGGCAAAGCTGGTGTCCCAGGCGGCGAGTTCAACGAGCCCTAAATGCTCGCGAGCAAATTGGCGCAGTTCCGCCAAGTCGCGCAGCGCGAAGGGCTTGGCTCGTTTGGCAAGATCGAGCAGGAATGCGCGCACTTCTTCCGGCGTGTCGGCCATTTTTGAGACCAGCGAGACTTCCGCGAAATTCCGGTAACCGAGCAACGCCGCTTCATCGTTGCGCAGCTTCAAAATATCGGTAATCAGTTCGGTGTTATCCAGTGCCTGGCGTTGGTCGGCTTCGATCGGCGCTGCTGCGTCGGCGCTGGCGCGCGTCACATAGGCTCGGTACAGTGTCTCGCGCAGGGTGCGATTCTCGCAGTACTGCATCATCGGCAAATAGCTCGGCATTTGCAGTGAGAACAGAAAGCCAGTCTTGCCCTTGGCTTGCGCCGATTGTTTGGCTGCCGCCTTGGCATCGTCAGGCAGGCCCACCAAGTGCGCCTCGTCGTCAATCAGCAATTCGTAAGCGTTGGTCGAATCCAGAACATTTTCGGAGAACTTCTGGGACAGTTGTGCCTGCCGTTCCTGGATCTCGGCGAACCGTTCACTGGCCGGTGTTACCAGCTCGGCACCACCAAGTCTGAAGTCACGCAAGGTGTTGCTCATGATCTTTTGCTTGACCGAATCCAAGGCCTTGCCGGCCGGGCTATCCGCCAATTCACGATACTTCGCGAACAATCCAGGGTTCTGTCCCAAAGCGGTCCAGAACTGGGTCATACGCGGCAGATTGGCGTTGTAGGCTTCACGAAGCTCGGGTGAGTCCGCAACGGCATTTAAGTGGCCGACCATGCCCCAGGCGCGGCCCAGTTGCTCAGTGGCTGATTCGAGCGGTTCAACAAACGCTTCCCACAACGGCAGTGTCGTGGGATCTTCGGCGAGTTTGACGGCGGCCTCGGCCTTCGCCAACAGTTCGTCGATGGCACCTGCAATGTGCTTCGGCTCGAAGCGATCGAACACCGGGAACGATGAAAAGTCGAGTAAAGGATTCGATTCGTGTGAACTGTTGGACGGAGGGGCGGAGGTCGAATTCGGTGCGGCGTTGTGGGTCGTACTTGACGGCGAGTCGGGGGTCGTACTTGACGGAGCGTTGGAGGTCTTGCTCATGATGATGTTGATTATCTTTCTCGGGTTCAAGGGGCCAAACTTAGACTGGCACGCGGGGTCTAGCAGCCCGCCAGGCTGCCGGCATCTTATTGTTCACGCTCAGCCCGGCGGGCGGCTGATTCCAGGGTGTTGACCAACAGCATGGCGATGGTCATCGGGCCAACGCCACCCGGCACCGGCGATAGTGCGCCGGCAACCAAATGCACGCTGGCGAAATCGACATCGCCGACCAGTTTGCCGGCCAGCGGACCTTCATTGATCCGATTGGTACCGACATCAATCACTACCGCGCCAGGCTTGATCATCGAACCGATAATCAGGTTCGGGCGACCCACCGCGGCCACCAGAATGTCGGCTTGCCGACAATGCGCAGCCAAATCCCGGGTCTTGCTGTTGCAGATGGTGATGGTCGCCCCGGCTTGCAAGAGCAACAGCGCCAGCGGCTTGCCGACCAGATTGCTGGCGCCGACGATGACCGCATGGGTGCCGCGAATCGGCGTTGCCAGGTGTTCCAGCATTTTCATGACACCAAACGGCGTGCACGGCCGAAACAACGGAGCGCCGGTCATCAGGGCACCGGCGTTGCTGACATGAAAACCGTCGACGTCCTTGTCGGGCGCAATCGCTTCGATGACGGATCGCGGGTCGATATGCGCAGGCAAGGGCAGTTGGACGAGAATGCCGTCGACCTGTGAATCGCCATTCAGTTGCTCGATTCGTGCCAGCAATTGGGCCTGGCTGGTGTGTGCGGGTAGCTCGTCAAAAAATGAGCGGACACCGGCCTCGGCGCAGGCCTTGATCTTGTTACGCACGTAAATCGCTGACGCTGCTGAATCGCCGACCAGAATTACGGCCAGACCGGGCGTGACGCCTCGTTCCAACAGCGCGGCGGCCTGCAATGCAACCTTGGCACGGATGCGTTTGGCCAGAGCGGTGCCATCTATGATTTTTGCGGTCATTCCTCTGAACTCTCCGAAACTTTGCCTAAAGAAACCGGCAGCGGCACAAACTTTACACCGCCTGCGCGCCATCGTATAATCAAAGGCTTGCCTAAAGTGGGGCAAAACCTCAAAGCTGCGCGTTTGAGGCGTTCTTCGCCAAAGCATTGCGTTTCAAGTTTTGTGATCCGTGTTTTGTGTTTTGGGAACGCGCGGCAATTAGGCCACCGGGGGGTATAGCTCAGCTGGGAGAGCGCTTGCATGGCATGCAAGAGGTCAGCGGTTCGATCCCGCTTACCTCCACCAAGAAGATTGTTTTGAGAGTTTTGTTGGTCGCCCGCTAGAATGGGCGAAGTGTTGAAGTCGAAAGAGAAGCTAAAGCAGAGTTTTTAAGGTCCCGTTCGTCTAGAGGCCTAGGACACGACCCTTTCACGGTCGGTACAGGGGTTCGAATCCCCTACGGGACGCCAGCCATATTTCACGGCCCAGGGTCAATAATGCTGAGCACTTTCGTGACGATTTGTTCCGAGGTGGCGCTGTCTAAGCGCGTGATAAAACGCGCTGAGCCGTCTTTTATCCGGGCGCTCAGATCAAAGGTCCTAACCTGATTACAGACCGCGACGCCGGTTAATTGTTTGCTCAGTATTGGCACTGTGAGCCCTAAGGCCTGGGAAAAAGCGCCTCCCGACGTGACCGGAACCGCCATTGCTAACTCCAACGCGTTAATCGGGGCTGGCGTAATGACGACAAACGGGTGTGTATCGCGCATCTCGCGTCCGGCAACCGGATTCGGATCGATCCAGTACAAATCACCGCGCTCGATGCGGCGACGTTTCGTGGTCAAAATAACTCACGCCCGACTGGTTTGCCGGCGTGCCACTCGGCGCTTTCAACCTCCATCCTGCGGGACAGCTCCGGGGTAATGCCCTGTAGTAATTCGGTCAGACTGAGACGTCTGCGGCCATTGGCTTGCGCGGGTCGGGCCAGCATAACGCCATCAGATACATGGACGTCCAGCGAGTCACCGATGTTGACCGCAAGTTGTTTAAGAACTTCGGCTGGTATCGTCATGATGGCCGCGCCACCCTGCTTACGGATATTGACGCTGGCCATCTTGCGCTCCCAAGTAGTTTTGATTGTAGGAGTGCTACAAAGTAGCGCAAACGGCGCTTACAACCTACGTTCGCTAAACAGCCTCGGCGCGACTTCGCTCCAGTTCCGAAATCTTCAAACCGATTTGACTGGCAGCAATAATAGCCTGGGTGCGATTGTGCACGCCGAGTGCGCGCAGCACGGCGCTGACGTGTACCTTGATCGTACCTTCGGCCAGCTTGAGTTGCCGACAAATCAGCTTGTTCGAAAACCCTTTCAAGATCAGGCGTAATACGTCGAGCTGGCGCTCGGTCAGGCCCAGATCGCGCGGATCTGTGCTGCGGTGATTGGCTCGCCCGCCGTAAATACTCGACTTCGGACCATCGACACGGGACGGTGCAATCGCTTGATGCGGTATGTAAATATCGCCGGCAACGACCATCCGTAAGGCGTTCATGACCGCATCCGAATGCAAGGTTTTCGGAATGTAGCCACAGGCACCCATTTCAATGCACTTCAAAATGGTTTCACCTTCGACATCTGCCGAAAGCACCACGACCGGACAGTCGGGCCGCTTGCTGCGGACTTGCTTGAGTCCGTCGGTTCCCGCCGCGTCAGGCAAACTAAGGTCGAGCAGCGTGAGATCAAAACGAGGTTCCTGCTCGAGACAGACCATTGCTTCGGCCAGGGTGGAGACGGCGGCTACTTTGCTATCGGGCTGCAACAGGATCAGCGTCGTGCGGACGGCCTCGCGCATCAATGGGTGGTCGTCAACCACCAGAAACTTCTGTCCCATTCGGGGCTCCTCTGCCTCGCAACGCCGGTTTGAATTTTGTTCTGTCCCAGTCAGATTAATGTTTGAGACGGCTTTTTGCAACTAGGCCGCTTGGACTAGGTAACTTGTTACACTGCCGCCCGTGCAAACCAATCAATACCAAGCGCCGTCGCGCCTGTGCGTGGCACCGATGATGGACTGGACCGATCGGCATTGCCGGTTCTTCCATCGGCTGTTAACGCGGCGCAGCCTCCTTTATACCGAAATGGTCACTACCGGCGCCTTGCTGCACGGCGATGTGCCGCGTCATCTTGACTTTGACGCGCGTGAGCAACCGCTTGCCTTACAACTGGGTGGCAGCGAACCGGCCGATCTTGCACACTGCGCTCGGTTGGGGGAGCGGTGGGGCTACCGTGAGATCAATTTGAACTGCGGATGCCCCAGTGAACGGGTGCAGCGTGGCGCGTTTGGCGCTTGTCTGATGAAAGAGCCTGAGTTGGTACGTGACTGTGTGCGTGCGATGAAGGACGCCTGCTCGTTACCGATAACCGTCAAGCATCGGATCGGTGTTGATCGCGCGCTGGACTACGCGTTTGTGCGAGATTTTGTGGGCACCGTGGCCGACGGCGGTGCCGATACTTTTATCGTACACGCGCGCGCTGCCTGGTTGCAGGGCCTGAGTCCAAAGCAGAATCGCGAAGTACCGCCGCTCTGTTACGAATTTGTCAGCTCATTAAAACGCGACTATCCGAACTCGCGGTTCGTTTTGAACGGAGGTGTGACATCGCTGCAGGCGGCCTGTGAACATCTGCGCGAGTTTGACGGCGTTATGCTGGGTCGCGAGGCTTACCAGAATCCCTGGCTTTTGCAGCAGGTCGACGGCTTGATTTATGGCGATACGTTGCCGCCACCACAGCGTCAGAAAATTGTTACCGCGCTGGTTGATTACGCACACCAGCAAGCCCAGCACGGGGTGCATTTGCGCTCGATCAGCCGACATGTTCTGGGTCTTTTTAATGGCCTGCCCGGTGCCCGCGCCTGGCGGCGCATGTTATCCGATCCGAATCAGTTGGCCGACAATAATCCGTCGCTGCTGATGCGGGCCGCCGATCAGGTTTTGCTTGCTGAGCCAATCGGCATTTGAAACGCGACCCCTGCAGATCGACCACCCGATTCACTCGCCGTTTGACTCGAATCTTAATGCCCGGTATTTGCGGGGCAGGACACTAGGCGCTGGTCCATTACCGCCCTCCACCAGCCCGGAAAAAGCGCGAGCAGAATCATCGCGCCATAACCGGCGGGTAACAAGGGCGCGTCAACTTGGCTGCTCAGCGCGGCATAACGTTTGCCAGCATGGGCATGATGATCCGAATGACGTTGCAGATTAAACAGAAAGGCGTTGATGACCCGCGAATTGGCATTCCACGAATGGCGCGGTGCGACCGGCTCAGGCAGGCCGTTCGGAAGAATGACGCGGCGCAGCCCGTAATGCTCGATGTAGTTAATGATCTCGAGTTCGACGATGGCCAGCAAGGCAACCAACAGCACAAAGGCCAACGCCGACAGCCCGAAGCTCAGGCCGAGCGCCGCGCAAAACAGCACGGAAAACAAATGCAGGCGAACACTTTCATTAGCCAGCGAAAAAACCCGTCGATCGCTGCGCTGCAGTCGTTTGGCCTCAAGGTGCCAGGCACTGCGCACCGTACCGATGATCGATTTTGGAACGAACGCATACAGTGATTGGCCGCGAACGGCGCTGGCGGTATCGCGGTCGGTGCCAACCCATAAATGGTGTCCGCGCACATGCTCGACTTTAAATGCGCCATAACAAACGCTGACCAGTAGAGCCGCACCGGCACTTCGTTCGAACGCGCTGCTGCGGTGAATCAGTTCATGTGCGGCGTTGATCGCAACCACTCCGCCAATAGCACCCATTGAGCACGCCAGGCCCAGCCAGCTTGCAAGTTCGAGTTCCGGTGAGATCGAAATGGACCAGACCAGCGCGGCGATCCAGCTCGGCAGGCAGAGCAAGGGAAGACTTTGCGAGAGTCGGTTGCTGCGGCGTGGTGGATCGGGGTCGTCGCCCGCGACCCAGTCAACGATCGGAATCACCCCATGGATCACCAGAAAGGGCAGCCAGGCGGCGAACACTGGCCGAGTCGGCAATAGCCACATACAGAGCCACGGCAAGCCAGGCAGCAGTACCGCGCGGACAAACCGCAAGCTTGACCAAAACGACGGTTCGGCGAGCCCCTTGCTCACGGCAACGGGTGACAGCTTGTTCACGCTGCGGGGGCTGCCTTGAGCAATCGCATGTACTGAAGGATCAAGCCAAACGCCAGCGTGGCGAGGCCCAGCTCAATGATCGCAAGCTGCGCGCCGAGGCCACGGTCGCTCAACATTCGCACTGACCCCTCACAGACGTAGGCCAGGATCAGCATTGACCACCAGCGGTAGGTGCGGGGGTTGGCGCGGGCGAGTCCGGGCAGGGCGAGCGCCAGC
>JANORY010000136.1:0-3845 GCA_031415535.1 Burkholderiales bacterium
CGGGCTGACAAACGCGCAGATACAAGGCTTGAGCTGTCCGATCGGCTTGCACATGCTGAAGTATAAACAGCCGGAACTGCTGGCGGTTTCGCTGGCGGCACAACTACTGGAGCTTGCACAATCGAGCAAGCTCAGCGATGCTGGTACAGTGCCAGGCGATGTCCTGCACCGCACCGACCCACGCCTTTTCGATCCACCGCCCGCGATCCATGCAGCCCTCGTTAACTGACCCCGCTTCACTGCTCAAGCACCTGTTCCAGATCGCCGTTGCGCGCGCTCTGCCGGGGGAAATTCTGGCGCAATATCTGCCCGCGCCACCCAAGGGCCGCACCGTGGTAATTGGGGCTGGCAAAGCAGCCGGTTCCATGGCGCTCGCCATCGAGCGTGCTATCGAGCAGGCCTGGCCGCCAGGCGCAACGGTGAGCGGCTTGATGATTACCCGTTATCACCACACACCGCCGGCCTATGAACAGTTCAAAAACGAACTGACCAAGCGCGGCCGTCAGCCGCGCATCGAATTGCTGGAAGCCGCGCACCCGGTCCCCGATCAGGCCGGCCTGGACGCCAGCCGCCGATTGATGCACAAGGTCCAGGGGCTGAATGCCGATGATCTGGTCATCTGTCTGATTTCAGGCGGCGGCTCTGCCCTCTTGTCGCAGCCGATTGCCGGTATGAATCTGGCCGAGAAACAAGCCATCAACTCGGCGCTGTTAAAGAGCGGTGCCAACATCGGTGAGATGAATTGTGTGCGCAAACATTTATCGCTGGTCAAGGGTGGTCGCCTTGCTGCACTGTGTGCGCCGGCAGCGGTATTGACGCTGGCGATCTCCGATGTACCGGGCGATGATCCTTCGGTGATCGCGAGCGGGCCAACCGTGCCGGATGAGACTACCTGCGCTGACGCGCTGGCTATTCTGGATCGATACGCCCTCAAGTTGCCGACGCTCATACACACGCAACTGCATGGAGGCAGCCTGGAGACACCGAAGCCGGGCGACGCGTTTTTTGCGAACTGCCGTACCGAGGTCATCGCAACGCCGCAACAGTCTCTGCAAGCGGCGGCGGCGGCGGCGCGCCAGCTCGGCGTCGCAGCCTACATTCTTTCCGACGAAATCCAGGGCGAGGCGCGCGATATCGGCTTTATGCACGCGGCCCTTGCCAAACAAATCGCGCGGCAGAATCAACCGTTCGCAAAACCCTGTGTCGTGTTATCGGGCGGTGAAACTACCGTGACGGTTCGATCAGCGCAAGGGCGCGGCGGCCGCGCGGTGGAGTTTCTGTTGGCCGCGACCCTTGAATTGGCGGGTCAAGCGAAGGTCTGGGCGCTGTCGGCCGATACCGATGGCATCGACGGTACTGAAGACCATGCGGGTGCCGTCTGCGACCCGAGCACATTGAGTCGCGCGCGCAGTCTCGGTGTATCGGCACAAGCAGCGCTCGATACCAATAACGCGTACTCGTTCTTCGAGTCACTCGGCGACTTGCTGGTAACCGGTCCAACCTACACCAATGTCAATGATTTCCGGGCCCTGCTGATTCTGTAATGTCGTGTTTCATGAGCCGTGCACGGTTACTGCGAACGCGCTCAGCCGGTACCGTAAACCAGATTCGGCAGAGCCAGTGTCAAGGCCGGGAAAAAACTCAGTAACAGCAGCACCACAATCAGCGCCGCCAGAAAAGGCAATACTTCAACGGTGTAGTCATCCATCGGCACACGCAGGACTTGCGAGCTGATGAACATCATCTGACCGACCGGCGGCGTGACTCCGGCAATGGTCAGATTGGTCACCATGACGATGCCGAAATGGACCGGATCGATACCGTAGCGGGCCATGACCGGAACAAAGATTGGCGTCAGGATAATCAACGCCGAGGTACCCTCGACCGCCGTGCCGAGTACGATCAGCAACAGGTTGATCAGCAGCAGCAAAGTCAACGGGTCTTTGGTCAAGGTCACCAGCCAGGCCGCCATTTGCGGTGGAATACGTTCCCAGGCGAGGTAGAAGCCAAACGCCGAGGCGGCGCAGATCATCAGCATGACTGAACTGGTATCGAGCGCGGTTTCCTTTAGCAACACCGGCAGATCGGCCAGACGCAGAGTACCGTACGCAAACACGCCGACCAGAATCACATACAAAACCGTGATGGCACCGGCTTCGGTGGGTGTGAAAATTCCATAGCGCAGGCCGATCACGATAAACACCGGGATCGACAAGGCCCACAGCGATTCAATAAAACAGCGCCAGACTTGCGCGACACCGGCGAACTTCGAGCGTACCGGCAAATAACCGCGTCGGCGCGCGACGATCCAGGTGACCAGCATCAAGGCCGCGGCTAGCAACAAGCCAGGAACAATACCGCCAATAAATAATCGGCCAACCGACACATCGGCGATATAGCCATAAATGATGAGTCCAATCGACGGCGGGATCAGCGTGGTGATGATTGCCGCGCAAGAGGTAATCACCGCCGCGAACGCCGGGCTGTAATGGTGCTTGACCATCTCTGGACCGAGTATCTTGGCGAGCATCGCCGCGTCGGCGCTCGACGACGCGGTCAGCCCGCCCAGCAAGGTCGCCAGAATCGTACAAGTTTGCGCCAGCGCGCCGGTCATGTGGCCGACCAGGGCATCGGCCAGTGCCAGTAATTTGCCGGTAATGCCGGCCTTGTTCATGATTGCGCCGGCGAACACGAAGAAGGGTATTGCCAGCAAGGGATAGGAGTCGGTGGCGGTGACCATCTTCTGGACGAAGATATTCAGCGGCACATCGCCGCTCAGCAAAAAGAACGACAGCGCAGCAATCGCGATCGCGAACGCGATCGGCGTGCCGATTGCGAATAGCACGATCATCAACACGCCGGGCAACCAGTCGCCCAGCCAATCCGGCATCAGGTCTGACTCCAGGTACGGCCGCGCAGCAATTGCAGGTAGCGCAGCGCCATCAGACCGAAACTGAGCGCAACCGGCCCGTACAGCCAGGTCAGCGGCAGACGCAACACCGGACTCGGATTCGACCAGGCATCGATTGCAAATCGGCTGCCGAACCAGACCATAAAACCACAAAAGCCGAGCACCAAAGCATGGTTGATCATCAGGCAAACTCTACGGGCGGCCGGCGAGAGCCTGATCAATAACATATCAATCGCCGGATGCAGACCGTATTTGACGCAGGCGGCGGCACCGAAGAACACTAACCAGGCAAACGCCAAGGTTGCCACTTCGCTGGCCCAGGCGGCCGGCTGCGCCGTGATGTAGCGAGTAATCACGCCCCAACTAACGGCGAACACAATGACCACCACCGCCGTGCCCGCCACTAATTCTTCGAATTGATCCAACCAAAAAATTCGGCGGCGAGGCAACTCGGCAATACTCACTTGCGCAAGATGGCGGTCACCGTTTCGTGCAGTCCGGGCGTCCACTTTGGAAACACCTTGTAAACCCCGGCGGTACTCTTTTGAAACGCCGGCAGATCGACATCCGAAACGAAGCTGACGCCGGCCGCCTTGAACTTGTTGACATAGTCATTTTGCAACTCCAGCGTCAGTCGAGTCATTTCGTCACCGCCGCGCTGCCCCTCCTCAAGCAGGACTTTTTGAATATCGGCGGGCAGTTTATTGAAGTAGCTCGCGTTGATCGGCCACATCGTGAACGCCGTGAAATGTCCGGTCATTGAAATGACCTTGCGGGTTTCATGCAACTTCGAACCCCACAGTGAACCGAGCGGCGCTTCAGCGGCCGCGACGACATTTTGCTGCAAGGCGTTATAGACCTCCGACCACTGGACGGTGGTCGGGCGCGCACCCATCGCCTTGAAGGTCTCAATCCACATGGTGTTCGGCGGCAC
>JANORY010000137.1:0-1170 GCA_031415535.1 Burkholderiales bacterium
AATGACCGCATGAATCGCACCCAAATCAGGGTGTTCAAAATGGGCGAGGAGCCGGACGATGTCTTTTTCTGGCTCGAAAAAACACCGCTCGAACGGTTGCAGGCGCTCGAATCCATCCGCCATCAATACAACAACTGGAAGTATGGACCTCAATCAGGGGATGCCAGAGTTGAGCGTGTTTTTCGAATCGTTTCAATGCATAAAAAAGGGTGATTGCAGGTCGCCCGCAAGACCTCGCCGATGCCGGAAAACTGCTGAAAATTCAGGCCAAAAAGGCTGGTCAATGAATACCGTCTGGCAACTCCATCATTCATTATTTCATCACGCATGAAAATAGTCATCCTCGGCAATGGCATCGCCGGCACGAATGCCGCCCGCCATATCCGCAAGCGCAGCGACCACGACATTTTGATGATTTCGGAGGAAACGCTCCGCCCGTTTTCGCGCACGGCGTTGATGTACGTTTTCATGGGCCACCTCAAACAGGAAAACACGGAGCTTTATGAAGACTGGTTCTGGGAAAAAAACCGCATCCGCCGAATGCAGGCACGCGTCGAACGCATTGATTTTGAAGCGAAAACGCTGCATTTGGCAGGCGGCGCGACCGAAAATTACGACCGGCTGATTTTGGCCGTCGGCTCCATTTCAAACAGATTCGGCTGGCCAGGGCAGGATTTGCGCGGCGTGCAGGGCCTTTATCATTTGCAGGATTTGGAGAAAATGGAAGCCTCGGCGCAGGCCGGTTTGCGAAAAGCGGTCATCGTAGGCGGCGGCCTGATTGGCATCGAAATGGCGGAAATGTGTCATTCGCGGGGCATTGACGTGAGCCTGCTGGTGCGCGAAAAAAGTTTTTGGGACATCGTTTTGCCGCCCGAAGAAAGCCGCATGGTCAACCGCCACATCCTCGAAAATCATGTTGACCTGCGCCTCGAAACCGAGTTGAAAGAAATCATCGGCGACGAAAACGGGCAGGCCGTCGCCGTCATCACCAATCGCGGCGAGCGAATCGAATGCGGCCTCGTCGGCCTGACCGTCGGCGTGCGACCGAACGTTGATTTTCTGAAAAACAGCGGCCTCGAAATCGGGCGCGGCATCCTCGTCGATGAGCATTTGCAAACCTCCGAACCGGACGTGTTTGCTATCGGCGACTGCGCCGAAATCCGAAATCCA
>JANORY010000138.1:0-4614 GCA_031415535.1 Burkholderiales bacterium
CCTCCGCAACCATCATCAACTCAATCGTCGCCGAACTGCGCGCCTATGTACCCTTTTGCGACCTTGACGGCAGCCAGCTTCAGGAATTCGCGAGCTCGCTCAGCGCCGTTTACTTCGCAGCGGGTGAGATCATTCTCGAACCGTCCAATCAGCCGCCGGCGTTCGTATACATTGTCAAATCCGGCCGAATATTGGGACAGCGCCCCGGGCTTTCGGGCGAACCGGTTACCGCGCTGGAGCTGTCCGCTGGTGAGCTGTTTCCACTGGGCGCAGTGCTCACCGAGCGGCCCGTGCAAAGTACTTTCAACGCGGCGCCAGACAGCTTCTGCTATCGAATGCCAGCGGCGATTTTCAAGGCACAGATCGCCAAGTCGCCGCTGCTGCAGGACCTTGCCGAACGGTTCCTGTTCAATCTGCTCGAGCGCTCGCGCGCGGCGCTCAACGCCGCCTATTCGGCCGAATGCCTGACCGAGCATCCGTTCGCGCAACCGCTTTCAACCTTGCTCGGCCGAGAACCGGTCTGCTGCCCGCGCGACAGTTCAATCGAGCACGCCTTGCGTCGAATGCACGAGCAAAAGGTCAGCGCCATCGTCCTCGTCGATGCAGACGGCCGCGCCGACGGCATCCTGACTGAGCGCGACGTGATCGGTCGAATTACCTTGCCGCAAAAGGCGCTCGCCTCACCGGTCGCCGAAGTCGCGAGCCGTCCGGTCGTCACTCTTGACGAGCACATCAGTCTGTCAGCGGCTGCGCTCACCATGGTCGAACGCGGCTTCCGGCATATTGTTATCACTCGTGCCGATCGTGTGGTCGGAGTGGTCAGCGAGCGCAGTCTGTTCGCGCTGCAAAGACAAACACTTGCCGGGCTGAGCGACTCTTTGATCAATGCACCGGATCTGCCTAGTCTGGTGCGCGCCGCCAGCGATATTCGCGCGCTGTCGCGCACTTTGGTGGCGCAGGGCGTTGCGGCCGGATTGCTGACGCAATTCATCAGTCGCTTGAATGATCAACTGACGCAACGGCTGATCACGCTCGAAGCCGCGCGATGGCAACTGGCGAACATCAAAGGCCTGCGCTGGTGCTGGCTTGCGTTCGGCAGCGAGGGGCGCCACGAACAGACAATCAGCACCGACCAGGACAACGGCATCATTTTCGAGTTGCCGGAGACCACCGAAGTCCCGGCGTTTGCGCAAGTCAAAGCGCGGCTGGTTGAATTTGCCGGCGGCGTCAATCTGGCGCTGGCCGAGTGCGGCTTTCCGCTGTGCAAGGGCAATATCATGGCCAGCAACCCCGAATTGACTTTGTCGACCGAACAGTGGACAGCCAGGTTCGCGCACTGGATCGATGCCGGTGACCCGCAGAGTCTGCTGCACGCCAATATCTTCTTCGATTTTCGGGCGCTGGCCGGCGACGAGTCGTTGGCTGACGCGCTATCGCACGCGGTGTTCCCGCGAGCCCGCGCCAACGCCCGTTTCCGCAAACAGATGGCCGACAATGCGCTCACTAACCGGCCGCCACTTAACTGGCTCGGCCACATCGCAACCGGCGACGACGCCGAACCGCGAGGGCTTGATTTGAAGCGCCATGGCACCATGCCGTTTACTGACGGCGCGCGCTTGCTGGCACTGGCCACCGGCGTGACCGCCACCCGCAGCGCCGACCGGCTGCGCGCGGCGGGCGAAATTCTTGCAATACCCGCTGCCGAGATTCGCACCTGGATCGAATCGTTCGAATTTATCCAGATGTTGCGCCTGCGTCATCAGCATGCTCGTCTGCTGGCGGCCGAGCGCGCCGAGGTCGTGTTGGAGAATCCGAACCTGCTGCGAATCGACAGCCTGTCCGAGTTGGATCTTCGCATTCTCAAAGAGGCGTTTCGCCAGGCTCGCAAGCTGCAGCAACGCATTGAACTCGACTATGGCGGATAGGCCCGAGAACTCGAGCACCGCCAAGACCTCAAGCCGCGCCACGATCAGCGCGCTGACCAAGCTGAGCAACTGGTTCTCGCGACGACGGCCGCCTGATCAAAACCCACCCGAACGCTGGGTGGTGGTGGATACCGAGACCAGCGGTCTGAACAGCAGTAGCGACCGGCTGCTGTCGATTGGCGCGGTAGCGATGCACGGCGGCGAAATTCTGGTTTGCGACAGCTTTGAGGCGCTGATCAGGCAACCGCAAGCCAGCAGCCATGAGAACATCGTGATTCATGGCATCTCCGGCAGCGTGCAGCTCGGCGCTCAGGCAGAATCCGAAGTGCTGCGTCAATTCGAGGTCTGGCGAAATGGCGCGCCGATGCTTGGCTGGCACATTGGCTTTGATCTGGGATTTCTGCGCCGCGCCTACGGTCGACACGGCATCGCCGGCCCGCCCCGCGAAACCCTCGATCTCGCGCCGCTGGCGCAGGTGCTGCTTAAGGGCCGCAGCAACGAGCTTGACTACTACTTGAACAAGCTGGGCATTTCGGTTCAGTCAAGGCATAACGCCGCTGCTGATGCCTGGATGACCGCCTTGCTGGCCAGCCGACTGTTTGAGGCCGCCGCGCGGGAAGGTGCGGACAGTTTCAAGTCGCTGCGTGCGCTGGCGGGAAATGCCAGATGGGCGGGCAGTTGATCAAGGCCAGTTCAATCACGTTGGCCGAATGTTCGATTGGCAAATCCGGCTGCCCCTAACGCTTGCGCGCCAAAGTCAAACCGTCGCCGATCGGCAAAAACGACAGATCGATGCGTTGATCCGAATGCAACTTGGTATTTAGCGCCTGCAGCGCACGGGTTTCAACGTCCGAAGAGGGGCTGGCCACCTGACCGCCCCAGAGCGTGTTGTCAATGGCGACCAGACCGCCCGGGCGCAGCAGTCGCAGGCATCGTTCGTAGTACGCGTCGTAGTTGTCTTTGTCGGCGTCGATGAATGAGAAGTCATAGCTGCCGGATTCACCAGCGGCCAGCCTTGCGTCGAGCGTTTCGGTAGCCGGAGCAAGTCGCAGTTCGATTTTCCCTGCGACGCCGGCCTGCTCCCAATACGGCTTGCCGACGCGCGTGTAGAGATCATTGATATCGCAGGCGAGCAGGTAACCGTCCTCGGGCAAGGCAAGCGCCACGGTCAGCGCGCTGTAGCCAGTGAACACGCCCACCTCTAACGCGCGCCGGGCGCCCATCAATTTGACGAGCAGCGCCATGAACTGACCTTGTTCGGGTGCGATCTGCATGCCAGCGTTCGGATGCGTACGCGTCGCCTCACGCAGCGCAGTCTGCGCCGGCACTTCGCGCAGCGACTGATCCAGCAGGTACTGGTACAGCGGGTCAGTCAGATTAAGCGTGCGTTTGCCCATGCGTGTTCTCCATTGACGAAATCAAGATTTCGAGACTATCGGCTTGAGTATTGTCGCGCAATCAAGTCACGCGTTCTCCAACGGCGGGCCAGGAGCGCAAACGCCCAACGATTTCCCTCACAATGCCCGGTTCGAACAAAACACTCAAATGACCCAGCGCATCGAGTTCACTCGACTCGATACTCGGATCGAAACCCGAGGTGTAGGAGATCACCACGTTGTCGTGGGCAGAGTAGAGGGAAAGCGCGCGATTCGAGTTCCAACCCAAGGAGTCCAAAGCGGAGGATAGGATTTTTAAACACTGTTTTCGTACTTGAGTTGTGGAGCGAGATCGGCAAAATCAGTGGCTGGCAGTGGTCTGGTCAGTGGTCTGCTGCTGAGTTTGGCCGCAAAACACCGCGCGTTGCGCACGTTTTAGGCTCAATGAGGCTCAAAGCGCAACGCCCAGTCCGAGTGGGCTCTGCGTGGGCAGTCTCGGCCAAAGCCGTTCCCACAGCCCACGTTACCGGGCCGCTCAAGGCACAAGGGATCGTGCGTGGATCAGACGGCTCGCAGCGGCATTTGCCCACGCGCGGGTGCCCGAGGCGGCGCCCGCGCTTGAAGGCCCAGATGGGTGAGGATCTTCTCGATCACCGGCGTCTGCAGGATCGCCGCGATGATCTTCAGCTCGCCGCCGCAGTTCGGGCAGTGCTCAAGGTCGAGATCGAAGACGCGCTTGAGCAAACGGGTCCAGCTCGGGCGATGTGGCCGGTGCGCACTGTTTGCCTCGCCCGCGTCAGGTTGCGCTGCCGGGGCGGGTTCGTGATCTTTTGGCACTACCTGCGCGCGCAGCTTTGCCGCATATGGGTAAAAGACGGTGCCAGCACCCCATGAAAGCGGATTAAGTGAAGACGCGGGCGTGGCACCAGCGCGGCGCGGCGCTGCATGAACTCCAGCGGCGACATCACCAGATGCGTGGTACCGTCGCGCCAGGGTGTCTTTAACGTCAGCACCACTTGACCGGTGGCGTTGCACTGCACCCGTTCGTTGGCCAGCGCCGGGCGGGTGATGTAACGGCACAGTCGCTCCAATGTCTTGCGCTGGTCGGCGGCGCAGCGAACCCCCGCGTGCAGGCTGAAGCCTTCGAGGTTGGCGCACAGATTCTGTTTGAAGTCCACCCCTCTGGGCACGGTACCTTGTAAGGTCAGCACTTTCTGACCGGCGCGGCCTTCGCGTTGTATGATCGAGAGCAATTTTCCAGTTGATCGGTGCTCAACGAGTTACGCGGTGTTGTGGAACGCCTTCAAACGCCT
>JANORY010000139.1:0-1063 GCA_031415535.1 Burkholderiales bacterium
ATGAGGTGAACAAGGCGCGCAGGCCCGCTTCATCACAGAGGTCCAGTGGCACGCACTTGATTTGACGCGATTTCAGAAAACGCGCGACGCGCGCACGCTTCAGCTCGACCGAATAATAGTCATTGAAATTATCAAACCCGATGACTTCATGGCCCCGATCAGCCAGGTGGGCCGCGAGGTGACTGCCAATAAATCCGGCCGCGCCAGAGATCAGAATTTTCATACTACCGGCCGATTCCAGATTAGTTTATTCGTGAAATTAATTTAACGAATTATCGCTGCGACATAATGGGTTGCGCTGACGGAATTTCTTATGGAGCGGTGGATCGCTTGTACCGTTTTGCCAAAAACGGTAAAGCACTGACTCTCACCAAAGGCCGTCGATCACGAACCGTCGCGCGCAAAATGGCGCTCTGATCAGCCAGTGTTGCAACGTCAACGTAGGCCAACATGATCGGCTTGCCCAAGCTCGGCGACAAGGTTCCGCTGGTGACTTCGCCGACTGGCTGGTCATTATCGTCCACGATCACCGCATGTGATCGGATCGGTATGTTCTCGTCCGATACCAGGCCGACCAGCTTGCGCGTCACACCCTGTGCCAGTTGCTCGAGAATGACTGCCGCGCCGGGGAAGCCAGCGCACTTCAAGCCGCCAGTTCGGCGTGACTTCGGAATGGCGAATTGCAGTCCGGCCGCGACCGGAGTGGTGCCTGGCCCGATATCGTTGCCATGCAGGGGCAGCCCCGCCTCAAGTCGTAGCGTATCGCGCGCGCCGAGCCCGATTGGTTTGACTCGTGGGTCTTCGAGCAGGCGACGCGCAATGCGGTCGGCGTGTCGGGTCGGTATCGACAATTCATAGCCATCTTCGCCGGTGTAGCCCGAACGGGTGGCGAAGCACTCGACGCCGAGTAAATTCAAACTAAGCGATTGCATAAATCGTAGCTCCGCGGCCTTCGGATCGAGTGCTGACAGTACGCTCTCGGACGCCGGCCCTTGTAACGCCAGCAGCGCGGCTTCGACCCAGTCGAAACGAACGCTGGGCGCTAATGATTGCAAAAGCTGCA
>JANORY010000140.1:0-3792 GCA_031415535.1 Burkholderiales bacterium
ACCGCCAGCAGCGTGTCGATTACCGCTTCACTGACGCCTGAATAACCGCGCGCCAAACTAGCGGCCTTCAGTGCCAGCATCAGTCGTACCACCGCAGGCGTCAGCGGCTCGCCGACCCCGACACTGTGCGAGCGAATCAAGTTAAGCTGCAAGGCATCGAGCTGTGCTTTGCTGATCCGCTGATTAGCGAGCTTGCCAAAGCCGGTATTCACACCATAGACCGGCTCATCACCCTCGGCCACCGCTTGCACCAGACGCTGGCTGGCGCGAATTGCGGGTCGCGCATGCGGTGCCAATTCAAGCCTGCGAACCCCGCCATGAATGGATTGCAACAGCTCGAGCGACAGCGCACCGGGCTGCAATACCATTGGGCTGCTCAAGCGGCCGCCACTTCAACAGCGGTATCGTTGTAACACGCACCCTCGGCCAGGTCAGCGCGCTCGTCGGCCGAGGTCAGCGCGGAAATCGTCCGGTTGCTGGCGCTGCTGGACAGCCAGGCACCCTTTTCCGAGGCCACCACACCCGGTGGTACCGCGTCGGTTACCTGCAAGGGTAGTTCGACTTCGCCGAGCGCGTTAAAGACGCGAACCCGTAACCCCTGTGCAATGCCCCGCGCGTTGGCATCGAGCGGATTCATCATCAAGGTGGGGGCCTCTGCGGCGACGCCACCGGCACCCAGCAAGGTCGACGATATCCGCTTGGCGGACGCTGGCGAAATCAAGGTTAACGGCAGCGCATGCTCGGCACGTGGTCGGAACGCCGGCAATCGAGCGGCTTCACCCCAGCGTTGCGCGAGCGTTTCGGAGATCAGTTCAATCTTGCCGCTCGGCGTTGCCGGGACTACGTTATCGAACAGGCTCAAAGCCCGGCCATCGGTGGCGGTCATCCGCGTCGCCCGATCGGTCGGCAATAGACTTGGCGGCACGCCACCCAGGCGGGCATCACCGATCGCCAGCGCATCATCCATCAGCGCCCGGTCATCGGCCTTGAAGCAGGTCTCGGTGAATCCGAAGCGTGCCGCCAATCGGCGAAAAATCTCGGTGTTCGGCAATGCCTGGGCGGGCGCAGGTACCACCGGTTCAGCGCGTTGCAACCAATGATGACCATAGGACGAATAAATATCATGGCATTCAAATGCATTGGCCGCCGGCAACAGGACATCACAGTACTTCATGCTTTCGGTCATTGAAATCTCAATGCCGACCGTGAAAATCTCCTCGCGCATCAGGCCGCGATACAGGCGATTCTGATCGGGATGCACTACCAGCGGGTTATGGTTATAGATGAACACGGCGCGCAGCGGCGGATCAAGATCATCGCGCTCCAGATGTTTTCCAATATCCAGAATGTTCAGCGTACGGGTGCCAGCCGGCAGTAAATCCGGACGGGTCAGTCGGGCAGCGGTTTTCGGAAAGACATTACCCGCGCCCAGCACAATGCCGTTGCGCGCATCGAGTTTGCCGAGCAGTGCGGGCAGCGCAATGATCGCGCGAATTCCGCTGCCACCATTACGTCCACGCTCCAGCCCATTGCCGGGTGCCAACACCAGCGGGTTGGCCTGCGCCATCCATTGCGCCAGCGTGCGGATATCTTGTGCTGGCACCGCACAGGCTTGGGCCGCTCGTTCAACCGGCCACTGCCGTGCCATGGTCATGAACTCGTCATAACCAAGCACCTGTTGCTCGATGAAGACTCGATGGTGCGCGCCCATTATTTCAAGCTCGGTCGCCAGCGCGAAGCCGAGCAGAACATCGGTGCCCGGCAGCGGTGCCAGATGCAGGTCGGCCTGCTCGGCAATCTTGGTACGCAAGGGATCAACCACCACCAGACGCGCGCCGTTTTTTCGGGCGTGGCTGAGCTGTCGAACCAGATGCAGGTTGGTCACCGTCGCGTTGTTGCCCCAGACGACATTCAGAGCCGCCTCGGCCGCCGCCTCGGGGTGAATGCCCGCCACCGCGCCGTAGGTTCCGACCCAGGCCTCGCGCCGCACGGCACCACACAAGGCACCGCGATACAACTGAGTCGCGCCCAGTTTGTGAAAAAAGCGCAGCGACATGCTGTCACCCGATAACATGCCGTGCGGTCCGGCGTAGTTCAAGGGCGCAACCGCCTGTGGACCCCAACGCGACACCACGTCGCCGACGCGCTCATGAATCTCCAGGAGTGCCTCGTCCCAACTGATCGGCGTGAACTGGCCGCTACCGCGCGGACCGCTACGACGCATCGGATGCGATAGGCGATGTGCACCGTGCACCCATTCGGCCGTATGGTGCGCCACCTTGTTGCAAATCACGCCATCGGTGTAGGGCAGGCTTTTCGATCCGCGCACCCGGACAATTCGGTCGTTCTGCACACTCACCGTCAGGCTGCAGGTGTCCGGGCAATCAAGGGTGCAAACACTCGGGTGATCAATAACGGCTGCTGAATTATCCATCTCGAAATTCCTTTAACAAAAGGCCAACAAGCGCTCGAGGCGATACGCCGCACTGTAAACCGCACTGTAAACAGTTCCGAACCCGGTCCAGAGCCTTGCTTTTGTACCGATCAGACTTTGTGAACTCAATTATCATGCGCACAGATTACAGGCCGATAGTAATACCCGAACAACCGTTTCGAGCCATCTTGCACGTTTCCTCACGTCGATTGCCGCCGCTGGGCGAACTAGAGTCCGCTTGGGTTGAATTACAAGCGCGCTCGAACGCTTCATTTTTCTTGTCCTGGCGCTGGATCGAAACCTGGCTGCGCTGGCTCCCGGCCACCTGCAGCGCCGAACTCGTCGAAGTTCACGAGGACAGCCGACCGATCGCGCTGGCGATCCTGGTTCGCTCGAAACAAGCCCGCGCACGCGGCTTGATCCGAACGCGCAGCCTGCATCTGCATGCGAGTGGAATCGAACAGTTGGACGACCTGACCATTGAATACAACGGTCTGCTGGCCGAGCGTAACCGCGAGTCTGAATCGGCCGCCGCACTTTTAGCGTTTCTGCTGGCAGGCGATGCGAACTGGGATGAGTTATTTCTGGATGGCATCGATCCAAAGTTTCTGCCGAGCGCGCCGCCCGCTTCGCTCGGCAGACTGGTGAATCGTGAAGTGCCGGTTCATTGGGTCGACCTGCACGCGGCCCGGCACGCCAAAGGCGGCTACTTGAGCTTGATCGGCAGTAATACCCGCTACCAAATCCGCGCGAGCACCCGTCACTTCGAAAAGCAGGGTACCCTGCAGATCCACTCTGCCGCCAGCGCAGCGCAAGCGCTGGCGTTTTTGAACGGCATCAAGATGCTGCAAACGCCGCGCTGGAATGAACGCGGCCGGCAGAGCAGTTTCGAGTTCCAGCCGTTCGAACAGTTTCACCGCGCCCTGATCAGCCAGCACTTTGAGGCTGGCTGTATTCAATTGCTCAAAGTAACGGTAGGCGAACGCGTGCTCGGCTACCTGTACAACTTCGTTCACAACGGTGCGGTGCTGCACTATCAGGTCGGCATCGATTATCAGCATTTCGGTGGCAGCCACAATCCTGGGATGGTGGCCAATCGCCTGGCAATTGAACTGAATGCACAAGCTGGCCATCAGCAATACAATTTTCTGGCCGGTGACGTCCTCTACAAGCGCCGACTGGCCACCCATTCAGAGCAGATGTTTTGGTCGGTGCTCAGGCGCAATCGCCTGCGCCTGCGCTTCGAGGACTATTTGAAACGGACCTTGCGCCGCCGCCAATCAAAAGCGGTCTGATGACCCTGCTTTCAAGCGCGGTGCGACCGAAATGACTGTTACAGTCCAACCCCAGTATGGTGT
>JANORY010000141.1:0-9248 GCA_031415535.1 Burkholderiales bacterium
GCAGGGCGCAAACACTCATGATCAGCATGCTTCACATGCATCGTCCAGGGTGCCTTGCCTCGAAATACGACCTGATCAACACCGACCAGTAAGGTACCCATCCACAACCCTTTGCTCATGGCCGCCTTGAAGTTACGAGCCTTGTGCAATTCCTCATGCAGCCAGGACGCCTCGAAGGCTTTCGGGTAGGCACTCAGTTCGTCCTTGCTGCGGTTCTCCGCCAGCGCCGCGAATGCCGCCTCGGCGGCGAGCATGCCACTCTTGATTGCCGCATGACTACCCTTGATCCGCGCGGCGTTCAGAAAGCCCGCTTCGCAACCGATCAGACAACCGCCCGGGAAGGTCAGCTTCGGCAGCGCGTTCAGCCCACCCGCGGTGATGGCGCGCGCGCCATACGCAACCCGCTTGCCACCTTCAAAAAACTTACGACTAGTCGGGTGTGTTTTGTAACGCTGGAATTCGTCGAACGGCGACAGGTAAGGATTGTCGTAGGCCAGGCCAATTACGTAGCCGACCGCCACCTGGTTGTTCTCGAGGTGGTAGAGAAAGGAACCGCCGTAGGTGTCCGAACTCAACGGCCAGCCAGCGGTGTGCACCACCAGGCCGGTCTTGTGAAGCTCGGGCTTGATATCCCAAAGCTCCTTCAACCCAATCGCGTAACTCTGCGGATCCCGTCCGGCATTCAGTTTAAATCGGTCCATCAGTTGTTTACCGAGGTGGCCGCGCGCGCCCTCTGCGAAAAAAGTGTACTTCGCATGCAGCGCCATGCCGGGCTGAAAATTGCCGGTCTTCTGGCCATCTTTGCCGACGCCCATATTGCCAGTGGCAACACCCTTGACTGAACCATCTTCGTGATACAGCACTTCGCAGGCCGCAAAGCCGGGATAAATCTCAACGCCCAGGGTTTCCGCCTGTTGACCTAACCAGCGAACCACGTTACCCAGGCTGACAACATAATTGCCATGGTTTTTGAAGCAATCCGGCAGCATCCATTCGGGTACTTGCCGGGAACCGGTTTCCGACAGGAACAGGAAACGATCCTCAACTACCGGCGCGTTAAGCGGCGCACCATCGGCCTGCCAGTTCGGGAACAACTCGGTGATGGCGCGCGGGTCCATCACAGCGCCCGACAGAATATGGGCACCGATCTCCGAACCTTTTTCGATGACGCAGACCGCCAATTCCTGGCCCTTCTCGGCGGCCAATTGTTTCAATCGAATCGCCGCGCCAAGACCGGCTGGCCCGCCACCGACCACCAAAACATCAAATTCCATCGAATCGCGTTCTATTTCCATAGTTAATCCGTTTGTTGATTCGTCTGTTGATCTGTCTGTGAATCTGTCGGTTGATCCATTGGCAATTTTGTATGTTAATGGCTTGGTAGAGCAGCGCTCGATTTTCCGGTAATCGCTTGCAACACGCAAACCAATCGCGTCGATTTCGACGGAAATACGTTGATCGTGCTGCTGGAGAAACTATGAGATCATCAGGCGTACCAAAAAATTGTAGAGGCTTATCGTGTCGATGAAGATAGATTTGGGTGGCAAAACCGCGCTGGTGACCGGCGCATCCAGCGGTTTGGGTAAACGGTTTGCGATGGTTCTGGCCCAGCAGGGCGCACAAGTAGTGCTGGCTTCGCGTCGTACCGATCGGCTGAAAGAGGTCCGGGCGGAGATCGAGGCTGCCGGCGGTAGCGCCTATGTCGTCGCCATGGATGTTACCGATCTGGCCAGTATTCATAATGCGATCGGCCAAGCCGAGGCCGACTGCGGCGCGATCGACATCCTGGTCAACAATTCGGGTGTCAGCACGACGTTCAAGCTGGTCGACGTCAGCGTTGAAGACTACGACTTTGTCTTCAATACGAACACTAAAGGGGCTTTTTTTGTGGCCCAGGAGGTCGGTAAACGGATGATCGCCCGCGCCAAAGAGGCGGGCAGCAAGCCGGCTGCCGCCCGCATCATTAATGTCGCGTCGGTCGCAGGTCTGAAGGTTCTGCCACTGATCGGCACCTACTGCATGAGCAAGGCAGCAGTCGTGCAAATGACCAAGGCGATGGCGATGGAATGGGGTCGATTTGGAATCAATGTCAATGCAATATGCCCTGGTTACATCGAGACTGAACTGAACGCCGAACATTTCCAGACGCCCGCCGGTCAAAAACTGGTGAATATGCTGCCGCGCAAACGCCTGGGTGTTGCGAGCGATCTGGACGGATTACTGCTGCTGCTGGCCAGCGAAAACTCCGGCTTCATCAATGGCGCGATCATCACGGCCGACGACGGCTTGGCGCTTTAGCTTTAGTCGGGGCACTGGCCGCACCCTGAGCCGGATCCTGGTTTGGTGCCCAAGTTGGCGGAACTGCCAGCCTTTTTTAGGAACTGAGTATGAAGCAGATCACGGCCGTTCTATTGAACATTGCTCATGCCATTGACCATATGTTCTTGCTGATCTTCGCCACGGCGGTGGGCACGATTGCGCATGAGTTCGGCTTCGCCCGCTGGGAAGATCTGATGCCCTACAGCGTTGGCGCATTTTTCATGTTTGGCGTCGGTTCAGTACCTTCGGGGCGATTCGGCGACCTGTGGGGACGCAAGCGCATGATGGAGATCTTCTTCTACGGCATGGGTTTTGCAGCCTTATTGGCCGCACTCACCCAAAACGCCTGGCAGATGGCGGCTGCGCTGGTCGTACTGGGCCTGTTCGGGTCGATCTATCATCCGGTCGGAATCCCCATGCTGGTTCAACGCTCGCTGAAACCCGGACAAACCATCGGAATTAATGGTTTGGTTGGGAACCTTGGCATTGCCGTGGCAGCGCTCTTGACCGGCTTCATCGTCAAGTACTTTGGCTGGCGTATGGCTTTTGTGGTGCCCGGCCTGTTCTCGATCATTTGCGGTGTAATTTTTTCGGCGACAACGCCGGCTGAATCCGAAGCGCCTGCCAAACGGACCTCAAAGGCCAAGGTGCAACTGCCGCCGACTGTATTGGCTCGGGTGTTTCTGGTGATGACCCTGGCGGCGATTACCAGCAGCTTGTTGTTCAATTTTTCGACCAATGGCAATGCGCAACTGATGCGGGAACGATTTGTCGGCATCGTCGAGGACCCGGCGCGGCTGGGCGTTTTGCTGGCGATTGTTTACGCAGTGGCGTCGATCGCGCAGGTCATTGTCGGTCGCCTGATAGACCGCTATCCCTTGAAGCGAATCTACGTGTCGATCATCATGATGCAGATTCCGCTGTTTCTGCTGGCCGCCTACGCCTCTGGCTGGATTTTGTTTGTTTTGCTGATCGCCTTTATGGCGGTCATTTTCGGTGCCATACCGTTTACCGATGCGATGATCGTGCGTTATGTCGATGACAGCATGCGCTCACGCGTTTCGGGTATGCGGCTGGCCGTGTCGTTTGGTATCAGTTCGCTGGCCGTCTGGATGCTTGGGCCATTTGTGAAAGTAGCCGGATTCCAGGTGCTGCTGCTGACGATGGCCGGCATTGCATTTTGCACCTTCCTGATCGCCTTGCTGTTACCCGCTGAACCAGGTGTCCAGGCGCTCGCCAGTGAACCGGCGAAGGTCTGACGACGCACGACATCAGACTAAGCGCGCGAACTGACTAGGCAAGCGAACTGTCTAAGCAAGCGCGCTGACGTCGACTGGGCAGCCGGTGCGTTTGAGCAGTTCGTCCGTGCTGACGCCCGGCGCAAGTTGGCTGAGCTTCAAGCCGTTTGGTGTGACCTCCAATACGCCCAAATCGGTAATGATCATGTCGACTACACCAACGCCGGTTAGCGGCAGGTTGCACTTCGCCAAAATCTTCAGGTCCTCGCTGCCATCTTTTTTGCGGGCGGTATGTTCCATCAGGACCAGCACACGCCCGACGCCGGCCACCAGGTCCATCGCGCCACCCATGCCTTTGATCATCTTGCCGGGAATCATCCAGTTGGCCAGATCGCCGGTTGCGCTGACTTGCATCGCACCGAGAATGGCCAGATTGATCTTGCCGCCGCGAATCATCGCAAAAGAATCGGCGCTTGAAAAAATCGACGAACCGGGCAGGGTCGTGACCGTTTGTTTGCCGGCATTGATCAAGTCCGGATCGACCTCGGATTCGGTCGGAAAGGGTCCAATGCCCAGCAGCCCGTTTTCGGATTGCAGCCAGACTTCCATATCTTTCGGAACGAAGTTGGCGACCAAGGTGGGTAAACCGATCCCCAGGTTCACATAAAAACCCTCGCGCAATTCCTGGGCGGCGCGTGCCGCCATTTGTTCTCTAGTCCAAGCCATAACGTTTCCTTTAAGCGGGTCGGGTGGTGCGCTGCTCGATGCGCTTTTCAGGCGTCGCATTGACAACGATGCGGTGCACGTAAATGCCCGGCAAATGAATGTGATCAGGATCGAGGCTGCCAGTTGGCACAATCTCTTCGACCTCAACCACCGTGACCTTGCCCGCCATGGCAACGTTCGGATTGAAGTTGCGCGCGGTACGGCGAAACAACAAGTTGCCCGTGCGGTCGGCTTTCCAGGCCTTGACCAGCGAGATATCAGGTACCAGCGAACGCTCCATCACGTAATGGTGGCCGTCAAATTCACGCGATTCCTTGCCTTCGGCGACGATGGTTCCATAACCGGTGCGGGTAAAAAATGCCGGGATGCCGGCACCGCCGGCGCGTAGTTTTTCGGCCAGGGTACCTTGCGGTGTGAATTCAAGCTCAAGTTCACCCGCTAAATATTGCCGCTCGAACTCCTTGTTTTCGCCGACATAACTGGCAATCATTTTCTTGATCTGTCGGGTTGCCAGCAAAATGCCCAGACCGAAACCATCGACGCCGGCATTGTTGGATATTGCGGTCAGATTCTTGGCGCCAGAGTCGCGAACCGCAGCAATCAACGCTTCTGGTATGCCGCACAAGCCGAACCCGCCGACTGCGATCAGTTTGTTATCGGCAATCAGGCCCTGCAACGCGGCGGCGGCACTCGGAAACACCTTGCTCATACTGTTTTCTTTCAAATCGGGATTCTCGCGATTATATTCGCGTTACAAGGGAGGCTATAATCTCAATTTCCCGGCTGCCCGACATGACAAAATTCGTCTTTGTAACAGGTGGGGTCGTGTCCTCGTTGGGTAAGGGCATTGCTGCTGCTTCGATGGCCGCGCTGTTAGAGTCGCGCGGCGTCCGTGTCACCCTTCTAAAGCTGGACCCATACATTAACGTCGATCCGGGCACCATGAGTCCGTTTCAACATGGTGAGGTGTTCGTGACCGAGGACGGTGCCGAAACCGATTTAGACCTGGGGCATTACGAGCGCTTTGTTAATGCCCGGATGCGTCGCAGCAATAATTTCACGACCGGCCAGATCTACGACTCGGTGATCAAAAAAGAACGGCGCGGCGAATACCTTGGGCGTACCGTTCAGGTGATTCCGCATATCACCAATGAAATTCAGGCCTTTATCGAGCGCGGTGCCGGTATTGGCTCGGCCGATGCGGCCGATGTCGCGTTTGTTGAAATTGGTGGAACGGTGGGCGACATCGAGTCACTGCCGTTCCTCGAGGCGGTTCGCCAGATGAGTTTGAAGCTCGGTCGCGGCAACTCTTGCTTCGTGCACTTGACGCTGGTACCGTTCATCTCGTCGGCCGGCGAGCTTAAGACCAAGCCGACTCAGCATTCTGTACAGAAATTGCGCGAAATCGGTATTCAGGCCGATTTACTCATGTGTCGTGCCGATCGCCGCGTGCCTGACGACGAGCGCGCCAAGATATCCTTGTTCTCAAATATTGAGCTTGATTCGGTCATTTCTGTCTGGGACGCCGACAGTATCTACAAGATTCCGCGCATGCTGCATGATCAGGGCGTCGACCAACTGCTGTGCGACATCCTCCGGCTCGACGTGAAACCGGCCGACCTGAGCATGTGGGACCGATTGGTCTATGCGCGCGAACACCCGATTCACACCATCCGCGTCGCGATGGTCGGCAAGTACGTCGATCTGACCGAGTCCTACAAGTCTTTGACCGAGGCGCTGATTCACGCTGGCATCCACACCGAAAGCCGGGTCAAGATCGAGTATCTCGATTCAGAAATGATCGAGCGCGATGGCCCGGCCGGGCTGGCTGAATTTGACGCGATTCTGGTACCGGGTGGGTTCGGTCGCCGTGGCGTTGAGGGCAAAATCCGGGCGATTCGTTTTGCCCGCGAAAATAGAATTCCTTATCTGGGTATTTGTTTGGGCATGCAGCTGGCGGTCATTGAATTCGCCCGCAATGTTTGCGCGCTTGAGGGTGCCAACAGCAGCGAATTTGATCCAGGCTCAGCTCACAAGGTGGTCGGTCTGATTTCCGAATGGATGGACCGCAGTGGTCAGGTTGAGAAACGCGATGAGCGATCGGATTTAGGCGGAACCATGCGCCTCGGTGCACAACGCTGTCCGGTCGATGCCGATACTTTGGCAAGTGAAATATACGGTGAATCGGTGAACGAACGACATCGGCACCGCTACGAGGTGAACAATCGATACGTCGAGACGCTGTCGGGTGCCGGTTTGCGGATTTCTGCACGCACCCCGACCGAAGGCTTGACCGAAATCGTCGAGCTGCCGCGCAGCGGACGTCATGCACATCCTTGGTTTGTGGGTGTGCAGTTTCACCCCGAGTTCACTTCGACCCCGCGACACGGCCATCCGCTGTTTATTTCGTTCGCACGTGCCGCCATTGCGCGGGCGATGGGACTGGCGGCCGAACGCGAGGCTGCCTGATGCAATTGTGCGGATTTGAAGTTGGCCTGGATCGCCGATTTTTCCTGATTGCCGGCCCTTGTGCGATTGAATCGCGCGAGTTGGCCTTCGAGACCGCTGGCTATCTGAAAGAGCTGACCCAGCGACTCGGGATTCCCTTTATCTACAAGTCTTCGTTCGATAAGGCCAACCGCAGTTCCGGCAGCTCGAAGCGCGGAGTGGGCATTGACGCCGGGCTGAAGATTCTGGCCGACGTTCGTGCCTCGTTAAAGATTCCCGTACTGACGGATATTCACGATATTGAGCAGATCGAGCCGGTCTGTGCGGTGGTTGATGTTTTACAAACGCCCGCTTTCTTGTGCCGGCAAACCGATTTCATTCGCGCCGTTGCGGCGTCCGGTAAGCCGGTGAACATCAAGAAGGGTCAGTTCCTCGCACCCGAGGATATGGCCCATGTGGTTGCCAAGGCTCGCGAGGCAGCCTTGCAGGCAGGCATCACCGAAGAGACCATTATGGTTTGCGAGCGTGGTGCTACGTTTGGTTATCACAATCTGGTTTCGGACATGCGCTCCTTGGTCGTCATGCGCGGTACTGGCGCGCCAGTGGTGTTTGATGCCACTCATTCGGTACAGTTGCCGGGTGGACAGGGCTCTGTTTCCGGCGGGCAACGGCAGTTTGTTGCGCCGCTGGCGCGGGCGGCGATCGCGGTCGGAGTCGCCGGCGTGTTTGCCGAAACCCACCCTGACCCGGCCAATGCATTTTCTGATGGACCGAATGCCTGGCCAATGCATCGTATGGAAGAACTGCTTGAGTCCTTGTGCGAGATTGACGGCGTGACCAAACGGCGCGGCTTTATTGAGCATTCCGTTAACTGATTAGGCTTGACCCATTTATGGAGATCTGTTTATGCCGGCCTTTGTGATCGCCGATGTCAAAGTTAAAGATGCCGAGCTGTACAAGGGCTACACCGCCTTAACACCGACCGCAATTGCATCGGCGGGCGGAAAGTTCATTGCACGCGGTGGCCAAACGAGCGTACTGGAGGGCAACTGGGTGCCTGCCCGCATGGTGGTACTGCAGTTCGAGTCGGTAGCGGACGCTACTGCGTTCTACAATTCGGCACTTTATAAAGAGGCGCGCGCCAAGCGGGTGGGTGCCACCGATTATTTCAACATGGTTGTAGTTGAGGGGATTGCATGAGTTCTATTGTTGATATTGTGGGTCGCGAAATTATTGATTCACGCGGCAATCCGACTGTTGAATGTGATGTCTTGCTTGAGTCGGGTGTCATGGGTCGGGCGGCGGTTCCGTCGGGTGCCTCGACCGGATCGCGTGAGGCCGTGGAGTTACGTGATGGTGATAAAGCCCGTTATCTTGGCAAAGGTGTGTTGAAGGCGGTCGAGCACATCAATACCGAAATCGCAGAATCGCTGATGGGACTGGATGCCACTGAGCAGGCCTATGTTGATCGGATCCTGATCGATCTGGATGGCACTGAGAATAAATCTCGGCTGGGCGCTAACTCGATGCTGGCGGTATCGCTGGCGGTTGCGAAGGCGGCCGCCGAAGAGTCAGGGCTACCCTTGTATCGCTATTTTGGCGGTTCCGGCGCAATGGCGTTGCCGGTACCGATGATGAACGTCATCAATGGTGGCGCGCATGCGAACAATAACCTCGACCTGCAAGAGTTCATGATCCTGCCGATCGGCGCACCCAGCTTTCGCGAGGCGATTCGTTATGGTGCCGAGGTGTTTCATTCGCTCAAGAAACTGCTGCATGACAAGGGCATTTCAACCGCCGTGGGCGATGAAGGCGGCTTTGCCCCCAGCGTAGCCAACCATGAAGCGGCGATTCAACTGATACTCGAAGCGATCTCCAAGGCTGGTTTCGAGCCTGGCAAACAAATTGCGCTCGGCCTCGATTGTGCTGCTTCCGAGTTTTACAAGGATGGTCACTATCATCTCGAGGGCGAGGGCCTGAAACTTGATGCCGAAGGCTTCACACATCTGTTATCCACCTGGTGCGACAAGTATCCAATTATTTCAATCGAAGATGGGATGGCCGAGAACGATTGGGAGGGTTGGAAACTGCTGACCGATGTACTGGGCGATCGCATTCAGTTGGTCGGCGACGATCTTTTTGTGACCAATACGAAAATACTTCAGCGCGGAATTGACGAAGGCATTGCCAATTCAATTTTGATCAAGATCAATCAGATTGGCACCCTTACCGAGACCTTCGCTGCCATTGAATTGGCCAAGCGAAATAACTATACATCGGTGGTTTCACATCGTTCCGGTGAAACCGAAGACACCACGATTGCCGACATTGCGGTGGCTACCAATGCGCTGCAGATTAAAACCGGTTCGATGAGCCGCAGCGATCGAGTTGCGAAATACAACCAGTTGTTGCGCATCGAAGAAGACCTCGGTGACATTGCCAGCTACCCGGGACGCAGCGCCTTTTTTAACTTGCGCTAATACTCTGTTGTTACAAGGTCTGATCGCGGCCCGTAGG
>JANORY010000142.1:0-3070 GCA_031415535.1 Burkholderiales bacterium
GCAGCGCGGCCTGGGCGGCGGTTTCACCGTCATCGAGACGCCCGCCGGGCAGCGCCCATTGTCCCTGATGGCTGCGCAGGCTCGGCGCACGGCGGGTCAGGATAAAGGCGGTATTCCCACTCGTCGGATCTGAATTGAGCAGGGTGATCGTCACCGCTGCCCGTTTCAGCGGCACCCCTGCTGATGCGCTTGCCACGCGCTGCGGTTTGCCGGTCGCGCCGTCAAGCGGTTGGTGAATCTTGAACGAGCGCAATTCGCGGCGCAGTTCGTCGCGAAATTGTTCATCAAATGGTCGATTTAGCGGGTCCATCGCATTGACGCGGTCATCAGGTCAGATGATCAAGCATACGGCATGCCCTGCGTGTTTACGTAAATCGAGTAGACCGAATGCGATGCCGTGATGAACAGCCGATTGCGCCTGGCCCCGCCGAAACACAGATTGGCAGCCCCTTCAGGCAAGTGAATCGCGCCTATTTTGGTGCCATCCGGCGCAAACACCTGTACGCCGTCTGACTCCGGTCCGCTCCAACCAGTTGATGCCCAGACGTTGCCATCGACATCGACCTTGAAGCCATCGGTCATGACCTCGCCGAAATCGCAAAACACCCGGCCATTGGCCAGGCGTTGATTCGTCACGACGTCGTAGACATGGATTTGTCGCGGATGACCGCGCTTGTGCGAGGCACCTGTATCTGCCACATAAAGTCGCTGATAGTCTGGCGAAAACGCCAGGCCGTTGGGTTTCTCAATCGCTTCGTCGACCACGCTGGCGACGCCGGTATGCGGATCAATCCGATAAACCCGGGTTGGCAATTCGAGCTCGGCCCGTTCGCCTTCGTAGTAGCCGAACGAACCGTAGCCGGGATCGGTAAACCAGATTCCGCCATCCGGATGCACCACCACGTCATTCGGGGAATTCAGCGATTTACCCTCGAAGCGGTCAAGCAGGATGGTGATCGAACCGTCGATTTCGGTACGGGTGACGCGCCGGCTGCGATGCTCACAGGTAATCAGTCGGCCCTGGCGGTCGCGGGTGTTGCCGTTCGCATGGTGGGCCGGCGCGCGAAACACGCTGGTCTGGCCGGATTCTTCAGACCAGCGCAGCATTCGGTCGTTCGGAATATCGCTCCAGATCAGGCTGCGCAGGTCGCCAAACCAGACCGGTCCCTCGGCCCAACGTCCACCGGTCCACAGACGCTCCAACGTCGCATTGCCAATTCGATAGCGCGCGAATCGTCGATCAATTGTTTCAACCGCCGGGTCCGGATAGCGCAGCGGTTCGTTCCAATTTCGATTCAACAAATACTCAGCCATTCGCTCCGCCGGGTGATAGCCAGGAAAGCGAGAGGTTAGCCCAATTTAAAGACCAGCGCTGAGCGGGCAAATACGGAAGTTTTGAGTTTCCGCCGATCTCTACGGAAACCTTGCATGGCCAGCTTAACCGCCAGGACCGTCTTTCATGATGTAGCCGATCAGGTCGCCAACGCTGCGCTCCATATCGTCCATCAGATCGTAGAGCAGATAACGCAGTGCCAGCATGCCGACCAACGCATCGTTCTTGTCCAGAACGACCAGATGCCGAATATGGTGTTTGCGCATCAGCGCTGCCGCTTCGTCAACGGTAGTCTTCAGGCTCACCGACAAGGCCGGGCTGGTCATAATGTCCTGAACACGGGTTGTCGCAGCGTCGCGCCCGGCGGCAACCACTTTTTGCAGGACATCGCGTTCGGTGACAACGCCCAGCACTTTGGTACCGTCAATTACGGCTGCGGCACCGACCCGTCGTTCGGCCATGGCTTGTGCAGCCTGTGCAACGGTATCGCTGGCAATCACCGTCAAGGGCGGTTTGTTACCCAGCCGAATCAACCCCATGCTCGTCTCCGGTATTGAACATTGACCGTCAATGCTACTCCGCAACACAGGAGGCGGGAAGCTGCTAGCTGCGTCGAGCGGAAAATTTTGAACAAAATCGGACCCGTCAGGACCCTATATCTAGCGTTACACTGCAATTATCCTAACCGACTTGGAGTCCAGCATGTTCAAGCGAATCCTGATTGCCTACAACGGCTCCGCAGAAGGCAAGAGTATGTTGATTTCCTCTGGCGAGCTGTCAGCGTTTGCAAAGGCCGAGGCTCATCTGTTGGCAGTGGCCGGATTGCCGACGCATTTGTATGTCGCCGAGGGTTTTATTCCGATCGAGTTGATCGATGATGAAAAAAAACATGCTCAGACCATTCTCGACCAAGGCATTGCACAGTTAAGGGAACGCGGATTTACGGTACAGGGCCATCTCGCGGTCGGCGACCCAGTTGAGGAGATCTGCCGGCTGGCGACCCAATTGCACTGCGATTTGATTGTGGTGGGCCATGCACGCAAGAGCAAGTTGGCGCGCTGGTGGCAGCGCTCGGTCGGGAAATCGCTGCTCGACAACGCGCCTTGCGCCGTGCTGGTCGCCATGCCAACGTCCTGATCGCCGTCAGGATTCCCGTAATTGCGGCATCCGGTGATTCAGGCATCCGGTGATCCGGCTAGCCGGCATTTCAGGCCGCTGGAATTCTACTCAACCAGTCGAGATTCAGTAATGATCGCGGTTTGAGCGCCAGCCGTTGGTTGAGTAAGGCGCGCGCCAGTTTGTACTGGCCTGACTGTTCGGCGGCAGCCAGCTGAGTTTGATCAATTAAGTCGCGTTGTGCGTGCGATCCGCCGGCCCGAAACGCGATCGCTCTCACCGGCGCGAGCAAGCTGCAAGTATCAACGAACTGCCGGTTCGCGAAAGCGTGCAAGGCGCGTGCGACCGGTAGACCGACCGTGGCGCTGTTGATATCGTTGTCCGTGCGGCGGCTGGCCGATGGTTCAGTTGGTGGTAGTGCCGCGATGGATTGTTCCATTGCGCTAAGCAGTCGACGGGCCAAGTCGTCGCGTCCGGCGCCAACAAATGCCATCAGCGCATGCCAGTCGTTAAACGCGTACCAGGCATCGTCCAGCCTGGGTTCCCAAAGCTCGCAAAGTCGGTGCCAGCGCTTGCCGACCGACACGCCGTGCAGTTGCAAGCGCCAGAGCAGGGCGCTGG
>JANORY010000143.1:0-2674 GCA_031415535.1 Burkholderiales bacterium
AAGATCGAACGTTTCCCCGGTGGTGATGCATCGCGCTTGACGAATCGTGCCGGCTCAAAACGCAGTGCGATGTTTATTCAACATAACGGTGGCAAGAAGAGTCTATGTGTCGACCTGACGCAATCGGCCGGACTCGAAATAGCGCGCGACCTGGTGCGCAAGTCTGACGTGGTGATTGAAGCATTTACGCCGGGGGTCATGACCAGACTAGGCCTGGGCTACGAAGATTTGAAGGCGCTTAACCCAAAGATTATTCTGTGCTCGATCAGCGGCTTCGGCCAGACCGGTCCGAATGCGGCGCGCCCCGGTTATGCCCACATAGCGCACTCCATGACCGGCTGGCTCGCCCTGCAATCGCTGTATCGCGATCCGCCCGAGCGCCCGCAGGGTCCGGGTATTGCGATCGCTGATGTCATCGCCGGCATCACTGCCTTCGGTGCCCTGTGTGCGGCACTGTACCGGCGCGAGCGGACCGGCGAGGGCGAGCAGATTGATCTGGCGCTGTTCGATGCGCTGTTTGCGGCCAATGACGAGACGCTGCAGCGTTGCCTGATCGATGGCGTCGCCCAACCGGCTTATCACCCGGTTCACAAGACCTTGGACGGCTATGTGACCGCCAATATCGGCCCGGATTATCGTGCCTGGCAAAACATCTGCAAGGCGATCGGACGCCCGGACTTGCTCGATGATCCGCGCTTCGCCAGCCTTGCAGCGGTAAACGCCAACGCGCGGGTGGCGGTCAAGCTGCTGGCGCAATGGTTGGCGACCCAAACCAGCGCGGCGGCCGATCGAATTCTGACCGAACATCATGTCGTCGTCGGCGTTCTAAAAACGATCGAAGAGGCGGTGCGCCAGCCGCAGGTGTTGGCCCGCGAACTGATCACCCCGGTTGATGATCCGATTCTTGGGCGAATCGATGTCATCAACAGTGCGCCGAAGTTTTCCAACGCCAGCGTGCGGGTTCGGGGTCCTGCGCCGAAACTCGGCGAACACAATGAATCGGTACTTCGGCAGGTGTTGGAGTACGATAATGAAAAGATTGCGGCGCTTGAGGCCAGCGGCGTGCTGAAGTACGAGGCCATCTGAGACCGAACCGTTTAACCCACCTGCGAAGAGAGACATCGTGGACCTAAGCTATTCCACCGAAGAACTGGCCTTTCGCGACCAAGTGCGCGGCTGGCTGGCCGGCAATCTGCCGACCGATATTCGTGACAAGGTCACGCAATACAAATCCTTGACCAAGGAAGACATTATTCGCTGGCACAAAATCCTTGCCGCCAAGGGCTGGTCGGTGCCGCATTGGCCGATCGAGTGGGGTGGTACCGGCTGGGACGTGACGCAACGCTACATTTACGACGAAGAGTTCGGCTTGGCCGGCGCACCGGGCCTGCCGGCGTTCGGCCCGAACATGTGCGCGTCGGTGCTGCAGAAATTCGGCACACCGGAACAGAAAAACCGCTTCCTGCCGCGTATCAAAAATGGCGATGATTTCTGGGTGCAAGGTTACTCGGAACCCGGTGCCGGTTCCGATCTGGCGGCGCTGAAAACCCGCGCCGATCGCAAGGGCGATCACTATCTGGTCAACGGCCAGAAAACCTGGACGACGCTGGGCCATTACGGCGACTGGATCTTCTGTCTGGTACGGACCAACGCCGATGTCGAAAAGCGCCAGGAAGGCATCAGCTTTCTGCTCATCGATATGAAAACGCCCGGCATCACCGTGCGCCCCTTGATCTTGATGGACGGCGGCCATGAAGTCAACGAAGTGTTCTTCGAGGACGTGAGGGTGCCAATCGAAAACCTGATACACGAAGAGAACAAGGGCTGGACGGTTGCCAAGTATTTGCTCGGCCATGAGCGCATGGGTTCGGCTCGAGTCGGTGCTTCGCGCCGTGAGTTGTCGGCCCTGCGGGCGCTGGCTGGCAAGGAACTCAAGAACGGCAAACCGCTCATGGAAGACGCTCGTTTTCGGGACCGTTTGACGCGCGTCGAAGTCGAGTTGACTTCGCTTGAACTCACCGCGATGCGCTTTCTCGATCGCATGCGCCGCACCGGCCAGCCGCCGGGCGCCGATGTCTCGATGCTCAAGATCAAAGGCACCGAAATTCAACAGGCGCTGACCGAACTGATGATGCAGGCGGCCGGGCCAAACGCGCAACCGTATGTAGCGGTAGAGGGCGGTGACGTCGATCCCTTCCTGTCGCGACTGACGCCGCGCTATGCGAATTATCGCAAGGCCAGCATCTATGCAGGATCGAATGAAATCCAGCGCAATATCATTGCCAAGATGACCTTGGGTCTTTGAGCGAGTACCGACATGAATTTTGAATATAGCGAAGAACAACAACAGTTGGCCGATTCCGTGCGCAAATATTTGGGCAACAAATATGACTTTGAAGCGCGCAAAGCCATTATTAATTCAGCCAGCGGATTTAGCGACACAGCCTGGAGTACCTTCGCCGAAATGGGCCTGACCGCGATTCCGTTTGCCGAGGCCGATGGCGGCTTTGGGGGCGGTGCGGTCGATCTGATGGCTGCGATGGAAGCGTTCGGCGAGGCACTCGTCGTCGAGCCCTTGCTGGACACAGTGGCCTTGGCCGGGCGCCTGATTGCGCGGGTTGGCTCGGCCGAGCAGCGCGCGACGTTGCTGCCGGCGATGATCGAAGGGCGCCTG
>JANORY010000144.1:0-2222 GCA_031415535.1 Burkholderiales bacterium
ATCGGTTGCTGACGATTGATCGCGTCGGTTAACAGTTGTGCGCCCGCCGCCAAGCCCATCAGCCCCTGCGGATCGAGTAATCCGTCCAGGGGCGGATGCAGGAGTCGGATTGAATCGACACCGCGTGCAGCGAGCAGGCGAGCCAGCACAGGTTCGCAGCCTTCGGCGAGCAACTGATTCAGCGCTCGAGTATCGGCGCGTCGTTCAGTGATCACGATGAGCCCATTCGAACCAACCCGCCGGCTTTGCGTCTCGCCAGAACGCCCAGCGGTCAATGCGGTTCCGTTCAAGCTCAACCAGCCTTCGATCACCGCTCAGAACGACCCGCACATTGCCTTGCAGTGGTTCAAGCAGTGCGGCGATCCTGCGCCAGATCGAGATACAAGGGTATTCGCCTTCTGAACGCTCGATATTCAGCGGATCAACCGCGATCAGAATATTGTCCGGTTGCCCAGGAGCGTCCCCAGATCTGGCGCTTCCCATCAGCCCCGTCGGGTTGAAGGCGGACAAGTCAGAGCAGGTGGAGCCAGTGTTGGCGGTGCCTTGCGAGGCGCTGTTCAGACCCTTCAGGCACGCCAGATCGGTAAAGCAGTGCGTGAATGGTGCGAACCGGGCAGACGCCGCGAACCGGGCAGACGACTCGCGCTGCGTGGTTGGCGAGCCAGATATCGCGGCCGGGTCGGCGCGACCATCGAACCACAGACTGTTTACGGCAGGCAGGCCCTGTTGTGCACGTTGCTCATTGACCGGATGCTCGTACCAGGTCATCTGAATCTCGTTCTCCAGCCGTCGCCACTGGCGCGCAGCCGCACCGGTTGGGCTGTACACGTCAATATTGCGGCCACTGGCGGCGCGCCAACCATGCCCGATCAGGTCATCAAATGGACTCACCGATTTATTGATCGAGTTCATGTACCAGCGATCGGGCTGGCCGATCTGCACGCCGAGGCCTCGATCGGCCAGCAATGGGGCGATCGAAATGCGTAAGGCCTCAGCATGTACAGGGCTAAGCTGCAGTTGCGCGGGGTCGGTTAACACCATGTGGTCTCGACCGAGATGCAGATGTACCGGTGTCAGGCGCCAGCAGGGCGTCGCTTTCTGATCAGCGAACGCGCTTGCCGCCTCGATGCTGGCACCTTCAGTCACGCCATAAAGTTGCCGCAACCATTGTTCCCAAGGCATTTCGAGCGGTGCTGCAGCTTCATCATCAACCATTCGAGTCTGCCGATAGCGCGCGAAAACACGGCTGGCCAGCGCCATTACCGGTTCAGCAGCAGTCGGCTCAAGGCTGAGCGCGTCGGGGAATAGAAAAGTAAATTGCATCAAGCGGTTCGACAGGATTCGATTGTAGGGACATGATTTATGACGATCTGTGGCAAACTCACGCCGATTCTTCCTCACCGAGTTCAGTGTGTCCCGATTCGCTTGGCTGCCTTTTGAGTACTTTGTCGGCTTACGTTATACCAGTGCTGGCAAGCGCTCGGGGCGACGCAATGGCTTTATTTCATTCATTTCGACTCTGTCAGTAGCCGGCATTGCACTGGGCGTTGCCGCATTGATTGCCGTGCTGTCGGTCATGAACGGTTTTCAAAAAGAAGTGCGTGATCGGATGCTCGGCGTGCTGTCGCATATTGAGGTGTTTGCGGGCCGCGAACCTTTAACCGACTGGAACAGAATACTGGCCGACGCCAAACAGAACCCGCGCGTGCTTGCCGGTGCACCCTATGTCGCAGGGCAAGCCATGTTGACTCACGAGGACAGCGTTCGCGGTGTTTTGGTTCGTGGCGTCATGCCAGATCGGGAAGTTGATGTCACCGAGTTCGCTCGGGTGATGAGGATGGGCCGTCTGGAGGCGCTCAAGCCGGGCGAGTTCGGAATCGCCATTGGCAAGGAACTGGCCAATCAACTGCTGCTCGGCATCGGCGACAAATTAACGCTTATTGCGCCGCAGGGTACCGTAACGCCAACCGGCGTGGTGCCACGCTTGCGACAGTTCACGGTGGTCGCGGTGTTTGAATCGGGGCATTTTGAATACGACAGCAATCTGGTGTTGTTGCATTTGAGTGATGCCGCGAAGTTGTTCCGGATCGAGGGCGTGAGCGGCATACGATTAAAGACCTCGGCCATGTTGGCAGCGCCGGAAATTTCCAAGGAACTATCGCGTAGCCTTAGCGGCGATTTATTTATTCGCGACTGGTCATCCGAGAACCGCAACTGGTTCG
>JANORY010000145.1:0-3320 GCA_031415535.1 Burkholderiales bacterium
GTTTGTGGTGCGGCATCTGGCCAGCGATGAGATCGTTGGATCAACCCGCTACATGAACATTGAGTCCGACCGCCGCCGGCTTGAAATCGGTACCACTTGGTATGCACAACGCGTTCAAAAAACCGCGCTTAATACCGAAGCCAAACTGTTATTACTGCGCCACGCCTTCGAGTCGCTCGGCTGCATCGCGGTTGAGTTTCGTACGCATTTCTTCAATTTCCGCTCGCGCGAAGCGATCGCCAAATTGGGTGCCAAACAAGACGGAATCCTGCGCCAACACACCACGGCCGCCAATGGCACGCTGCGCGATACCGTGGTGTTCAGCATCGTGGACAGCGAATGGCCTGCGGTCGAGACACACCTGCAGTTTCGCCTGCAGCGCTTGGGGGTTCAGCGCTGATGCATTGGTGGTATTTGAGCGCGGCGATAGTTTTCGAGGTCATTGGCACGACTTCAATGAAACTGTCGAAAGGATTTACTAATTGGACGTTTTCGGCGCTGATGTTCGCTTGCTACGCGATTGCCTTCATCTTTAATACGCTGGCCTTGAAAAAACTAGATATTTCAGTTACTTACGCAATTTGGTGTGGGGTTGGCACGGCGATCATCGCATTTATTGGCATGACCTATTTCCGTGAACCCGTGTCAATCCAGAAGGTTGCCAGTATTGCGCTGATCGTCGTTGGCGTTATAGGCTTGGCACTGTCGGTGAAACCGTCTTGAGCTATTTGCGGCTCGTATAGGGGAATTCAGTTGTTGATCGATTTTTTCCTGCATCTTCGTAACTCCAAGTTACCGGTATCGATCAAGGAATATTTGATGATGCTGGAGGCGATGGAAAAACACGTCATCGATAACTCGATCGATGATTTTTACGTGTTATCACGCGCCTCGCTGATCAAGGATGAGCGCAACTTCGACAAGTTCGATCGTGCCTTCGGTGCCTACTTCAAGGGCGTACTCGCGGCGCCCGGTATCGATGTTGATGTGCCGATGGACTGGCTGAAGCGGCAAATGCAGCGCGAATTCAGCGCCGAAGAAAAAGCCGCCATCGAGGCCATGGGCGGACTCGACAAGCTGATGGAGCGGCTGCGCGAGTTGCTCGAGGAGCAAAAAAAGCGCCACGAGGGTGGCAAGAAGTGGATCGGTACCAACGGTACGTCGCCGTTCGGCAATGGCGGCTATAACCCCGAAGGCGTGCGCGTCGGTGGCCCTTCGGCTGGCAATCGTACCGCGGTGAAGGTTTGGGAACAGCGCAACTATCGGGACTACGACGATCAGGTCGAGCTCGGCACCCGCAACATCAAGGTGGCGCTGCGCCGGCTGCGCAAGTTTGCCCGTGAAGGCGCGGCCGACGAACTGGACCTGGATGACACCATTTATTCAACCGCGCGCAACGCCGGTTATCTGGACATTAAAATGCGCCCCGAGCGGCACAACACCATCAAGGTTTTGATGTTGCTGGACGTCGGCGGGACCATGGATGATCACATCAAACAGACCGAGGAGTTATTCTCGGCTGCCAAGTCCGAACTAAAACATCTTGAGTTCTATTATTTTCACAACTGCGTCTACGACTTCATCTGGAAAAACAATCGCCGCCGGCAGGCCGAGCGCTTTCCGACCTGGGACATCATTCGTAAATACAACTCCGACTACCGGCTGATCTTTGTCGGAGACGCCACCATGAGTCCATACGAAATTCTGCAGCCCGGTGGTTCGGTTGAGTACAACAACGAAGAACCCGGCGCCGTCTGGCTGCGCCGTCTGGCCGAACGATTCCCGAAGTTTGTCTGGCTCAATCCGGAACCCGAAGGCGTCTGGGAGTACCGACAGTCGATTGCCGTCATCAAACAAGTCCTGGAGAACCGGATGTTTCCGATCACCTTGTCGGGGCTTGAACGGGCGATGCGCGAGTTATCGAAATAGCACTTTAAGTCTGCAGGTCAATCGGCGGTGCTGACTTCAGCACCTCTTCAATCGTGGTCATACCGGCCGCGATTTTCTGTGCCCCGGCCAGTCTTAACGGCCGCCAACCTTGACGCATCGCCGCCGCGCGGAGTGTCCGGATGTGCGTATTGGCGTCGGTCAAGCCGTGCAACGCTTCGGTAATCTCAAGCATTTCATACAAACCGGTTCGCCCTTTGTAACCGGTGTTACGGCATTCAACACAGCCGACCGGTTTGTACAAGGTCACCGGTTTGCTGGCTTTGAACGGTCGAATCAATGATTCCCAGGCCTTGCTGTCATCGTCGGTCGAGACCGTCTTGCAGGCCGAGCAAAGCGTGCGAACCAGACGCTGCGCCATCACGCCCACCAAGGTGGCATTGAGCAAGTACGACGGCACGCCCAAGTCGAGCAAACGGGTAATGGCCGACGGCGCATCGTTGGTGTGCAAGGTCGATAACACCAGGTGTCCGGTCAGCGCCGCCTGAATCGCCATTTGCGCCGTTTCGAGATCGCGGATCTCGCCGACCATCACAATGTCCGGGTCCTGCCGCATCAGCGCACGCACACCTTCGGCAAAGTTCAGATCGATATTCGCTTGCACCTGCATCTGGTTAAAGCTGGGCTCAACCATTTCGATCGGATCTTCGACGGTGCAGACGTTAACCTCGTCGGTGGCCAGTTGCTTCAAGGTGGTGTACAGGGTCGTGGTCTTGCCCGAACCGGTCGGACCGGTCACCAGCACAATACCGTTCGGCCGAGACGTCATTGAACGCCACAAGGCCAGTTCATCTTCGCCAAAACCCAACTCGACAAAATCCTTGACCAGAACCTCGGGATCAAAAATTCGCATGACCAGCTTCTCACCGAAGGCAGTCGGCAGGGTCGCCAAGCGAAGTTCGATTTCCTTGCCATCGCCGGTTCGGGTCTTGATTCGACCATCTTGCGGCCGACGTCGCTCGACAACGTCCATGCGACCGAGCAGCTTGATCCGGCTGGTCATCGCCGCCAGCACCGACGGTGGCACCTGGTAAACGTTGTGCAAGACGCCATCGATGCGAAATCGTACCGTCGCGCTTTCGCGTTTCGGCTCCAGGTGAATATCGCTGGCACGCTGATCGAAGGCGTACTGCCAGAGCCAATCAACAATGGTGACGATATGCTGATCGTTGGCATCGAAATTCTTGCCGGCCTTGCCCAGCTCAACCAGTTGCTCGAAGTTGGCTTGGGTGCTGATGGTGCCACTCTTGTGGGCACCTTTGACCGATTTTGCCAGACTGAAAAATTCGACAATGTAGCGCGAGATATCGAGCGGGTTGACGATGACGCGCCGGATGTCCTTGCGCAGCAGTTGACTCAGTTCAGTGACCCAG
>JANORY010000146.1:0-3699 GCA_031415535.1 Burkholderiales bacterium
GGAGGCTGCGCCATAAAAAAGCGCAGCATTTCGCGAGTTGCGTCCGGCCCAGTCGGATCAGTAAACGACCCAGCCTTTTGGCCGCCGGACCAGGCATGCCCTGCGCCATGCAACAACCAATGCTCAGCACAGGTCTCGCCGGTTTGATCGCAATGAGTGGTTCGCGTGTATTTTCGACCCTTGCTTGAAGTGCCCGTCTCGATCCGCACCGGGTTGAGTGCAGGCGCGCTGTCGTTTGATACGCTGCGGTTGCTGGCCGATGCCACCGCTGCCTGCAAAACCTGATTGCCGTTGTCTGGATGAACGGTTGAGTCTCGATCGCCGTGAAAAACAATGGTTGCTACAGGCCGAGTTGGAGCGAGTTTGAGATCGACCCTGGCCTTGTGCGCGGTTCGAGACCGAGCGCCGCCCTTTTTCATGACCGTCAGTGCCTCGGACACATTGCTTGCCGCACCTGCGGCTAAACCTGAATGAACACCGGCTGCTGAAAAAATGTCCGAGTAAACCTCGGCCATGATTGCAGCCATTGCTCCGCCCGCCGACAATCCGGCGATATAAACTCGTTGCGCATCAAGATCGTATTCTTGAATGACTGACAGGGTCATACTGGCCAATAACGCTGGCTCGCCGCTGCCTCGGCGCTGATGGTTATGTTTGAACCAGTTCCAGCAGCGCGATGGATTCGCCTGGCTCGATTGCTCTGGGTAAAGCACAACGAAGCCCTGTTGCCGCGCGTGTTCGTTCATATCGGTGCCCAAGGCAAAGTCGTTTGCATCCTGGGTACAACCGTGCAGCATGACCACCAGAGGGCGCTTTTGCTCGGCGTGGCGGTTTGGCACATCGGCCGACGCGTTTTCAGCCACCTTTGCTGGCACCTTTTCTAGCGGGTTTGCTGAAAAATTCGCAGGTCGATTCGGTGGCAGGAACAATTTGTAATCGCGCAACAAGCCGGCGTGGCTGTGCCGGCCGTCGATGAACTTTCCTTCACCGAACTCGACCGAGCTCGACCGCATGGTCGTCTTGGGGACAAGTTCGATTTCAATTCCAGCGCAATCCAGAATGCTGACGCTGGGCGTGTTGACATTGCGGGCGTCAATGGCGACGCTGGAATGAAGTTTGTTGTCGGCTTCACTCAGCAAGTCGCTGTCGGTAATGGTATGGCTGGTGAGCGCGCGTTGAATAAGATCGGTGGCTTTGCGCAATTGGCCGACGCGGGTCAGTTGGGTTGCGGCGCGCATGAGGGCTTCGTAATGATGATCCATTCTGTCCTTCTGGGAAAAAATTGTATGAGCGTTATCGTAATCGACTGGCCAGCGCCGCCTTGACGGCCGGACTGGCATGCAGGGCACCCAAGACATCGAGCGATTCAATCGTCGCCAGTGCCAACTCGGGCGAAACGTCGTTGGCAATCGTGACCAGACCCAAGACGCGAATCGTCAGGCGCTGCTGTACGGCTTGCAGTGCCCGCAGATCGGCGACGCTAAAGTGCTGCAGCCCGAGAACGAGCATTTTTCGGGAAACCACCTGCTTGACCACGTCGGAGTGGTTGTTGAGCTGGTTACGAATAGCGGTGCGAATAAAGTCTGAGCGGTTACTGTAAAAGCTCTCCGACACCAATAAATCGATATGACCGAGATCGACAAAACCAAGGTTGATGGTGATTTTCTCGGAGTCGGCGAACTTTCGCGCAACAGCCTGCTCGGCGCTGGTGGGGTTTGAGTTGGAATCCATGTAAACATCATATCACCATCCATAGGGATGTCAATTGGATGTTGAATGGATGTTAATCGGATGTCAGACCCCACTCATTTGACGGATTTCATTTTGTTCGCCGGTCGGTATTGCATCAGTTTGCGGCAGCCGGCCGAGGTGTCCTGCGCTTCGGCGGCGTCGCCCGCATCAATCAGTGGAATCAATGCGGCCAGGGGATTCAGAAGTCCCAACAGCAGGGTGCTGGCCACTTTGAGGCTCAGCGCCTGCTTTTCAATGGATACATCGGGATTGGCGAAGCTGCCGCGCACATGCAAAGGCGAACGCAAGGTAACAGGGCTGAAATCCTTCGGCAGCACCACCAGACGCAAATCGAGTGACTCGTTTGCAAGCGACAATGCGCCGTCTATGGACACCACTGAGTCGATCGTGTCGACCACCATCACGCGCGGTTTGAACAGGCCGCGCGTTACGTTCATGTCGGCTACTGCGCATTGAACCTTCAATGCGGCGTCGCCCTTGAATAGCAGTCCCACCGCTTCGGCGATATCAAGCCCACCAACCTCAATGGCCAGATGCGATACCGAGCCGTTCAACAATTCGGTGCGCACACGACCATTCAGGGTCGACAAGATTTCTGCGGTAGATTGACCTTGGCCTTGCAGGTTGGCGCGACCGCCTAATTGTCCTGACACGAAGGGCGGCAAACCCGGTGCGCGCTTTTGACGAACCCAGCGCTCAAGTCGAACGGCGTCCCATCGCAAATCAGTTTTCAAGAGTGCCAGCGCTGCGCGGCCATCGAGTTCCAGTTTGCCACGCAGATTTCCGTCTGCGGTTCGGGCGTCAACGTCGTTGAGGGTCAAGACGCCATCGATTAATTGCAGATGAGCGCGCAGGGGTCGCAGAGGCTCCAGCAGTTCGGTATTCAGATTGACCTCTCGAACATCGATCAAAACATTCGCATCCATGGCTCGCAATACTTTCAGGTCGAATTTGCGATCGGGAAGCACCCGAGTGCTGCCTTTGGGGTCGCTTTTTGCCCCGTCATTTGCGCCCGCCTGTGCTCCGATTGCCGGCCCCAAATCGGCCAGTAGCAATCGGCCGCCGGTAAGTCGGCCAGCCAAATGTGCCCGTTTACCGCCCGTCTGGTAGCTGAACGCGCCACTCAGCCGGCTGGAGCCCACCTGTGCATCTTCCACTAGGGTTTGCCAGAGACTGCCCCCTTTCACCAGCACCCCTTCGATCCGGAATGCTGGCGTGCTCGGCAAGGTCACCCCGAGGGGATCGCCGACGGCGGCCAGCGACGGTCCCGCCAATACATAACGACCATCAAAGGAATCCAGACCCAACGCATCTCGAGTACTGCCCTTGAACAAAAGCTTGGCACGACCTAGTGTGGCATCTGCTTGCAAGTCAATGCGGGACTGCCGGCCTTCGCCAGCAAGCGAACGCAAATCGGCGGACGATTTGATCGCAAGCTTCAAGGGCAATTTTCGGTAATGCCCGGTCGCATCAATCAACAAGTAAACGCGCTTCTCACGGTTAGCGACGGGATCCACACCAACTGCACCGCGATCCTCTGGCCGATTGACCGACAGCGAATGGGACGAAGACCAGGTCGCATCAACATGACTGTCATAGAGCGCATCGCGAAACTTCAGGGTGCCTTGAGTGATCGGCGTGTTGTTCAGGTGTGGCAGGGCTAGATCGGCCGCCGGGCTTGCGGGCGGATCGGCAGCCGATGCGGCGATTTGCCACGACGCACGCCCGTCGACCAGGCGTTCAAGGTGGGCGTCGAGCGATGCCGCCTGAAGATTCTCGATACGCAAACGATCGCCGCGCCAGAATCGCCACAGATCGCCGTAACGCAGCTCAAGGACGAGTTGACGCGCTGAAACTGTGAAGGGTGCCGTACTCCAGGCGGGCGCACCGATCCGCAAGTCATCCGCGCTGATCCGCAGAATGCCGAGAAATTGGATCCGAAATCGG
>JANORY010000147.1:0-6483 GCA_031415535.1 Burkholderiales bacterium
CATTTGCTGCAGACGATCGGATCGCTTTCAGACAACAAACAACACGGTCTGACATCCGACAGCCTGGAAACAGCATGCGCCAGGGTCGCCCAATCCGTAATGACTTCGATTAATGCCAAAGGAGAGCCGAGATGAGGACTATACGAAATATTCTGGTCGTCGCACTTGCCGTAGTGAGCATCATTGCCCTGAACTCGTGTGGAGAGGCTTCGACATCATGTGGCGGCGGCGGGCTGTTCGGCGACAGCGGCCCGACCGTGAAATCCGGGGCGTCATGCGCGACCTGCAATCTGCTCCTGGGCGAGAACATTACGGACGGTGCCGTGTGTCAGCGACTGGCTGCGGCCAAACAATGCACTACTTACTCCCTCTCAGCGATAACCGGCGACTGCACCGGACAACAGTGCAAAGTCGGATGCCCGGGTCAATAGAACGGACCGGTTTGACCGGCACATGGAGAATCAGCGATGAGCGCACGAGCAGGGAGTTGCTTCACGGGTGGTAATCTGTCGACGGCCGCGTTGGTTGTCGCTGCGCTGCTGTCGACGGCCGGCTGTGGCAGCGGTGGGGGTTCGACAGATACCGCAGTGGCATCGGCGCCGACGCCAATACCGGCACCGGCGCCATCGCCAGCTCAGCCGAACATCGAGCTGACCACCGGCGCGCTGCAGGCATCGGCCTTGTCAAGTTCGACGGTAGGCACCGCTGGGGGGACGATCACGGTTTCAAGCGGGTCCGACCCGCTGGCCGGCCTGAAGATTGAAGTTCCTGCCGGTGCTGCAGGCGAGCCGGTGACATTCGTCGTCTCCTCTGCAGCCGTGAACGCGGTGAGCGGGCTGCCGGCGGGTGCCAGCATCAAGAGCCGCCTGATCCAGATCGAGACGACGGCGTCGGACCAATGGAACAAGGAAAAAGCGTTCGCTCTTCCCGTTACGATCACCATGCCGCCGAGCAGCGCTGACGAGGGCCTGAACGTCTACAAGCTGGAAGTTGGCGGCAAGCTCGAACCGATGGGCTTGTACCGTCCCGATCGATCGACGACCTTACGGTTCCAGACCCGCGCTCCGGGCAGTGGCGCGCTGCTGCAGCCTGCGGCCGAGGCTCGGCCCGGCGCAAAGGATCTGTATTCCATCAAGGCCTGGGCACACTATGTCATAGTAGGAATTGGACTCGAATCGTTCACGGGATCGAGCGGAAGGATCGTCGATACCGGTTTTCAGGTGAACCTGGACGGCTGGTTCATTCCCAACTACGGCTCGTACTATCGCCGCTCGCAAGGCGGCAATTGCCTGGGCATGGTGGCGCTCGCCAAGTACTACTTTCGCGAGCGCTACCGCGGCAAGCTGTACAACGGCTACCGCGATCCGGCGCCCACGCAGACCTGGGTCGACGATGCGACCGCGATCGAACTGGCCAGCCGCGCTCACAATGCGATGAACGACATCTGGCGCGCCAAAGGCCGCAACGATGAACAGTCGTTTCAGATCTCGTCGTCGCACAACGTTGCCCGCAGCCTGATCGGCGCGATGCAGGTCACCAAGAATCCGGCGTTGATGGCGATCTATCGAACGCTCGCGGACGGTACCCGCACCGGCCACCATGCGATCATGGTGTACCGGGCCGACATCGCATCCAATGGCGACATGACGTTCTACGTCTACGATCCGAACTATCCCGGCGACTCGGCGCGGCGCATCGTCTACACCTCGGCCAACGGCTTTACGCAATACGAGTCCGGCACGGAAACCGACGGCGGCAAGTACCTGTACAACGATTTCGAGCACATCGGCTTCTACCTCGGCCTGACGACCGACGTCATCGCCGACTTGAAGAAGGCTGCCGACGGCAATTTCGCCGACGGCTCGGTGTTCCCGAAGGTCACGCTCACACGCATGGTCGAGGCGAATACCGGCAACTCGATCCTCAATACCACGGCGGTCACGACGCAGGGCCAGCCGCGCTACATCACGGCCGATACAGCGATCCTCATCGAAGGCACGGTGCTGGGCGGGGAGGCACAAGTCGCCGGCTCAGTGGTTGACAGAATCAGCATCATCGCGCCCAGCGGCCGCATCGAGGCGAGCGTCGACAATCGCTCCGGCGGCGGTACCGGCAAGTTCTCGGTGACGATCCCGGTATTCTCCGGCATCAATCAGATCGCATTGCTCGCCAAGACCTCGGGTGCGCAACTGAACTGGGCCGCATTCAAGGAGATCCTGGTCGATTCGACCGCCGCGCCCAGCGCCTTCTCGGCGACTTTGACCTGGACCATCAACACGTCCGACGTCGATCTATATGTTCGGGAACCCAATGGCGAGGGCAACGGCCAGCAGGGGGACATCGTTTACTACAGTCACCGCAAAGGCCGCTCGCAGGCCAATCCCTACCTCGACCTGGACAATACCTCGGGCTTGGGGCCGGAGCACTACATCGCGCGCAACGGCATGGTGACCCGGTATTCGAACGGTACGAGCGCCAGCGGCATCACCGGTACCTACCGTCTGGGTGTGCATTACTACGCCGATCGCGGCGGAACCAGCCCCGCGCGCCCGGCTGGATGGACGGTCAAGTGGCGATATCTGAAGGCCTGCGACGCCCCGTGCCCCGATGTCGAAACCAAGGGCGTGTGGGCTGAAGGCGAAAAAAGCGGGGTCATCGGCACAGCGCTTTCGAGCGCCTCGGGGCCAGCGGGTTTTGCTGCCGGCGGCCCATCCTGGTCGGAACGCTGGGACGTTCCCTACCCGGCTCCCGAATCGGTCGTTACGGTGCCGCCGTCGATCCGTATCATGTTGCCCTGACGTTGATCGCTGGGGACTCGATGATGAACAAAGTAGAACGAACGACGGTGGTACTCGCGGCCGTCGCAGGCGCGCTCGCTCTGGTGTTGCTGATTCTGGCGCTGGCAGGCCAAGGCTCGCATCAGGTATTTCAGATCAACAGGCCGGCTGCCGACTATGCCAGGCTGCTCGTGCAAAGGTCCGCGGCACTGCGGCTGGAGCTTGGCTTCGACTATATTTTTCTCTGTGTTTATGGTGCGACCTTCGTTGCGCTGGCGGCGACACTGTGCGATTGGGCAAGAGGCGAAGGCGATCGCGAATTCAAGATGGTGTTCGCCTGGCTTGCGGCAGCGGGACTGCTTCTAACCGCTTTGCTCGATGCAATCGAAAACGCCCACCTATTGAGCATGTTGGCCATGGCCGAGCAGGGTCAAGCCCTTGCGCAGTCGTCGATCGCCGCGCAGATGACGGCCAGCCAGGTCAAATTCGTATCGAGCTATTTCGGGCTGTTGTTGCTGTCGTTTGCGCTTCCTGCGGCAAGCCGGGTCGAGAAGCTGCTCGTTTTCACCCTAAGGTGGGTGCAATTGCCGCTGGGCGTCAGCATCTTTGTCGTGCCGCCTGACTTCGTAAAGCCAACGTCACTCGCGCGGGCGGTCTTCTTCGTCGCAGGTTTCTGGCTGACGGCGTATATCGTCCAAGCGCGCGGCAAGCAACGGTCTCGATGACATTCGACTAGCCGACCGCTTGGCCGATCGGCTCATGCGCGGGCACACGCCTGTGACGCACAATCAAACGAACGAAGCCTGAGCGCAGGTTTTCGCTGGAGGCGATCGGATCGCGTTCGGACAAGTGTACTCAGATTAATTTTGCAACGTAACAAGGAGCAATTTCATGACCTTCACCCTGACCTCAGTATCGCGTACGATCATTCAAGCAGTCGCAGCGTTCACGATCGCCTCTTGCCCGGCGTTCGCCGAGACGCTCGACGGCAAGATCTTCGAAGGCGTGTTTCTCGCGAAAGGCAAAACGCGCGGCGACGCGGACACTCTGACCTTCAAGAACGGTAGATTCCACTCGAGCGCTTGCGACCAGTATGGCTATGCCGACGCGCCGTACAAGTCGGCGTCCGAAGGCAATGCGGTCCGATTCGAAGCCGAGACCGAAAGCGCCAAGTACGGCAAGCTGCGCTGGTCAGGCTTCATCCGAGGCGAGAAACTCGACGCGACCGTGATGATGATCCAGGAGGGTAAATCGCCGATCGAGAACTGGGTCGCGGCCGGTCTGAAGAAGTAGCCACACCAGAATGAGATCACGCGCCGGCCCTTGCGGCCTCACTTGCCCTGATCGCACCGTGACCGACGCGAGATCCGACGGGAAGAACGGCAGTGAGTCGATTCCCGCGAACGCGGTCGTCCATGCAAGCGGGCGCCTGGTCAGCAGCTACACCGTCGAGATCGCGCGGGCCGAACAGTGGCAGTTCAGCGTGGCGACCCATCGATGACCACTGGCTAGAGAAGACCTGCGTTCGCGTCAGAAACATGAGGGGATGATTCAATGAGCCGCCAATTCCTGCGTGAAGTCATTCTATGTTTGGCTGGTTTCAGCTTGAGCCTGATGGTCGGCTGCGGTGGCGGCGGCGACTCGGGTACAGCGGTCAGCTCCGGCGGCGCCGGCACTTCGAGCGCAGCCGTCGCCAGCGTCCGAATCACGCCAGAGACCAAACAAATCAACGTCAGTGAGACGACTACCCTCAGCGCGCAGGCACTGGACGCCAATGGCGCCGTGCTGACCGGCAAGACGTTCAGCTTTCAATCCGTAAATCCGGCCATCGCAACGGTGAGCACTGCGGCGGGAAGTAGCACAACCGTGACCGGGGTGGCTCTAGGTGTGGTCAACGTGTTCGCGACCAGTGAGGGCATACAAGGTAAAGCGATTATCACCGTCAGCGGTCAGCCACCGATTCAACTCACCGGTCGCGTCATCGACGGCCAGACCAATACCGGCCTTGCCGGGGCGCGGGTGGAGTTGCCGACCGGCTCCTTTGCGACCACCGGCAGCGACGGTGCTTTTTCACTGACCGTTCCGTTCGCGACCGCAAATCCCATAAATCCCATCGCACTCAAGGCGTCGCTCGCGGGTTATCTGAGCACGACCTTGCAAGCGCTAATCTCGGCGCCGAGCACCATACTCGAAACCATCCTGCTGGTGAAATCGACCGGGTTGACCAGTACCGTGAACGGTGTTGTACGCAACGCCCGCAACAACCAGGGAATTGCCGATGTGACAGTCTTCCTGAGCCAAGGGCAGGGAGGGGCCCAGTCGGGAGCGCTCGCGACCAAGCAGACCGACTCGAACGGCATTTTCAGTTTCTCGGGTCTCGAATCGGGCGTTTATTCGCTTTTTGTCTCAGCGAGGCAGTATTCGAACTGTGGGCGCACGGTAATTTCGCTGGGCAGCAATGCGACCGCTGATCAGACCGCTACTCAAGACGTATTCTGCTCGCCAATCGGCGAAACAAACCAAGTTCGCATCGTACTCACTTGGGGCGAGAATCCAGGGGACCTGGACGCCCATCTGACCGGCCCCAACGCCAGCGACGCCAACCGCTTCCACGTCTTTTGGCGGACCGCGTTTCGCGGCAGCGAGACGGCGAACCCGTTTGCGCTACTCGATACCGACAAAACCGATAAATTCGGACCCGAGACGATTACCATCTCCCGCCTGAACTCCGGCGTCTATCGCTACTCGGTACATGATTTCACCAACCGCCGCTCTGCGACCAGTACGGCGCTGGGGAGTTCGGGCGCGAAGGTGGAACTTTATCTGCCGGACGCCTTCGCGCCAAGGATCTTTTACGTGCCGAACCAGAGGGGCACGTTGTGGACCGTGTTCGAATTGACCGGTTCAATGGACAATGTGACCGTGACACCACGCAACGATATGGGCCTTGCCTCCGATGAATTTAGTGTGCCTTGAGGCCGCCCGATCTACCTGTTCTAAACTACCAAGGAAGCGCATCCCATGCCGCACACTACCTTGCATGCCGTACTCCAGGGCTTGGCCTGCCTGGCCTTGAGTTTTCTGACATCATGCGGAGGCGGAGGCGGCAGTAGCACCGCCGTCGGCAGTAGTGGCACCGTTGACTCGGTGCGCATCGACCCCGCCGTCCGATCGCTGGCGGTTGGTGAGACCGCGACCTTCAGGGCGGAGGCGCTGGATGCCGCAGGCAGCGTTCTTACCGGCAAGACCTTCAGTTGGTCCAGCTCGAGTCCGTCGGTTGCCACAGTGGGCACGCCAATTGCCAATCCGGTAACCGTGACCGCGTTGACCAACGGTGCGACCCGGATCAACGCCACCACGGAAGGCAAGACCGGCACTGCGTCGCTGACGGTCGGCGGTCAGGCAAACGTCCAGGTCACCGGCCGGGTCATCGATGGCCAGAACAACGCGGGGCTCGGTGGCGCACTGGTCGAATTCACCGAAAGTTTCGCTACAACGACGAGGACGACGGCGGCCGACGGCAGCTTCAGCTATTCGTACGCGATCAATTCGACACCCAACGAGTCGATCAACACCGTCATCAGAGCCAGCCTGTCGGGCTATGCGAATTCCACACTCAGAACGAGCATCACGGCGGCCACGACCACGATCGAGCCGATTGTGTTGGCAAGGCAGGGCACCTCGACCAGCACCATCTCGGGTACGG
>JANORY010000148.1:0-6414 GCA_031415535.1 Burkholderiales bacterium
CGAAAACACCGTATGGTTGGTATCAATCGCCATGATGTCGTTGAACTTGGTAATCGACCAGAACCGGCCCTGCTGGCCGTTTTCCTGCAGATGCACCGGTGCTTCGCGGCGCAAACGAGCCAGGTAGGGCCAGACCGTGTCGGAGCGAAACAGTTCGGCGTCCGAGAGGTCGATCTGGTCCAGCGGAATCGCCGCTGCGTGGGCGTGGGCTTCTGGCCGGGTCATTGCGTTCATCTTTATCTCCGCTTATTTCGAAACGAGTTGGTGGCACTTTTCAAGCTTAACTTCTTGAACATTGACCGGGCAGATCGCAGGTCGCCGCGTTAACGCGCCAAATTGACTTCGGGCACGAGGCCCAGCCGCCGCGACTTTCGGGCAAAACCGCGATCGTCAAAAGTGACCAGTTGATCGCAATGTTTGCTGGTCACCCAGTGCAGTGCGTCGGCAAAATCGAGCCCCTGGCGATGCAACGCAATCGCGTCGCTGACGATTTCCCACCGCTCGACGGTGACCTGACTCATCCCCATCAAGTGCTCTGCGACGGCGCAGAAGTCCTCGGAGTCGCGGTCATAAAAGCCCCGCATGACCCATTCGAATTCCAGAATGACGCTCAGCGGAACAAAGACTGACGGCGATTCAAGCAGGATGCGTCGCGCTATGGGTCGTTGGCGTACCGCCTCAACGTCTTGGGGGTCATCGCAATAGAAGCGCGCCAGAAGGTTGGTGTCGACGGCGATCATGCTCGAGCCTTGCCGGTTTTCGTCAGCGACGCCGGATCGAATTCCGATAGTCGCCGTGGTTTGCCAGCGCGTCGTTTGGCGACTTTAATCATTCCGTAGCCGGCTGCCGGGTCGGACACCGAGTTCTGACGCCGCACCACCAGACGGATGAAACCGCCCTCATCCACGAACTCGACCTGTGTGCCTGGAGTCAATCCATACCTCGACCGGATGGCTGCGGGAATGACAATCTGTCCTTTTGACGTCAGGGTCGTAGCGGCCATGGACGCGCTCCTCAACAGCGAATTCAACGCTGCGAGTATCGCACGAATTCTTACATGGTAAGCCGACACTGATCGTCAGCGAAGGCCGACCCAGGCCAAACCTTATCGGTGATGTCCAACAACTCCCAGCCGCATCCGAACTGTATGAGAACGTCCAGTACGCGCATGCCGGCCTGTGTCGTTCGTCGCTGGACGCCGGTCTGAGTGCAGAAATGGCAGCCCGAACTCTATTAGCCAAGGTGGCTCAGCCAGGGGGCTGAACCCGAAAGCATCACACAACTGTCCCTGTAGTATCCGAAGATCAGTTACGACGTCACCGTCGGCGCCATCCACTCGCCCGGAGAAACGGACTCGAACTCGCCGACCTCTTTAACGCCGCGACATCGCTTGGAGCCTCTGATGACGCCACCCTCCGGCATCTATGCGATGCTCTACGCCTATTTCAATCGTGGCAATCTTCTCGACCGAGGCGCGATGCGCGCCCAGGCCGAGTGGTGCATCGAACAAGGCGTCCATGGGCTGTCGGTGCTGGGCCTTGCCACAGAAGTGAACAAACTCGATGCCGGCGAAAAGCGGGCCTTGCTGCAATGGCTGGCGCTGGACAATGCGCAGCGCCTGCCCTGGGCCGCAACGATCTCCGGCCCGACCGTGCGCGACCAGTGCGAGTTGGCGGCGGTCGCGACCGAGGCCGGCGCGTCCTGGCTGATCCTGCAACCACCCGCCGGCAAGCCGCGCATCAATGAAGCCGCGTTGCTGCGCTTTTTTTCCGAGGTGATGCTTCGCGTCAAGAGTACCTGCGCGATCCAGAATGCGCCCGAGTATCTCGGCGTTGGCCTGTCGGTCGAATCGATCGGCGAACTGCGCGCACGCCATGCACACTTCACTGTGCTCAAGGGCGAAGGATCCGCCCTGTTGATGGACAAGACGATCCGCGCGAACAAGGGCCTGCGGGTATTCAACGGGCGCGGCGGCCTGGAGTTGATCGACAATCTGGCCGCAGGTTGTGCCGGAATGATCGTCGCACCCGAATATGCCGATGAGCAGGCCCGCATCTACGAATTATTCAGGTCGGGTGACTTCGAGGGTGCACAAGATCGTTACCGACACATCCTGCCCGGCATCGTGTTCTTCATGCAGTCACTCGATCAGATGATCTGCTACGGCAAACGTCTGGCTGCTGCGCGCATCGGCATCAGGAATGTCATCGATCGGGCTCCCGCCATGGTGCCTACGGCCCTGGGTCGCAGCATCGTTCGTCGATTGAGCGAAGGCGTCGCGCATCTTGGGCCCTTAACACCGTTGTCATAAAGTGTCTGCAAACTCCACGTTTTTAACGAGGGGTGAACAATGGGGCAAGGCGACGACGAAGTAACGAACACATCAACCAACCCGCACATGCGCGACGTCATTGACGCGCGCTTGGCGGCTCCCTCGCGGCGGCGCTGGATGAAAGGCGGCGTCGGCATCGCGGCGATCCCGTTCATTGGTGGCACGTCGGCCTTCCTGGCCAGTTGCAGTAGTGGTGACGATGCCCCGGCTGCGGCACAAGCGGTGTCCCCCGCGCCGGCACCCGTTGCTGCGACGCCGGTGGCCACGCGCCCCGCCACGCTCAGCTTTAATGCCGTCGCAAAGAATCTTGCCGACGCAGTGACTGTGCCCCCTGGGTACACCGCGACCACACTGTTCCGGCTCGGCGATCCAATGTCGGCGGCTACTGCGGCGTATTTAAACGATGGCACCGACTCGGCCGCCTCGTTTGCGCTGCGCGCCGGGGATCATCACGACGGCATGCACTATTTTGGCATCGGTGCCAATGATCAGTACGGCGCAAGCGCCAATACTCGTGGCCTGCTGGTCATGAATCACGAGGCGATCACACCGTCCTTTCTGCACCCAGCCGGCGCAACGACCACTGGTACCGGCACTACCCAGGTCCGCACAGTCGCTGACGAAGTCTTGCGCGAGTTTTACGTGCACGGGGTCAGCGTGGTTGAAGCCGAGCGCGCGGCATCCGGTGCGTGGAGCTACAAGCAGAGTTCCACGTTTAATCGCAGGGTGCACACACTTACGGAAATGGTCCTTTCTGGCCCTGCCGCAGGTGCCGCGACGGTGACGAAATACTCTACCAATGGGTCGCGCACGCGTGGCACAGTGAATAATTGCGCCAACGGCTACACGCCGTGGTACACCTACCTGACCTGCGAAGAGAACTGGGCCGGCTACTTCCGGCGCAACACCGCAGTCGACAATCCGAATCGCAGCGCCAAGGAAATCGCGTCGTTCAACCGCTACGGCGTTGCCGGTACCGGGCGCGAGTTGTGGGCAACCGTGACACCGGACACGCCAGACAATCTCTACGGCCGCTGGAATACCGAAGTGCTCGGGGCAACTGCGGCCGATGATTATCGCAACGTATCAAACACCTATGGCTGGGTGGTCGAGATTGATCCGTTCAATCCGAGCTCAACCCCAAAGAAGCGCACCGCCCTGGGACGGTTCGCTCACGAGGGTGCCTGGCCCGCACGCGTGGTGGCTGGCAAACCCCTGGTTTGGTACAGCGGCGATGATTCGCGCAACGAGTACATCTACAAGTACGTCTCGAGCGCCAACTGGGATCCGGCCGATGCAACCCGAGGATTGGCTGCGGGCGACAAGTATCTGGACAGCGGCAAACTCTACGTCGCGAAGTTCAACGCCGACGGCAACGGTCAGTGGCTCGAACTTGCGTTCGGCAGTGGTCCGCTGACCGCGCTGAACACGACCTATGCCTATGCCAGTCAGGCAGACGTTTTGATCAATTCGCGTCTGGCGGCTGATGCGCTCGGTGCGACCAAGATGGACCGTCCGGAATGGGGTGCAGTCGACCCTGTCACCGGCGCTGTCTACATGACCTTGACCAACAACAACGCCACTCTGCGAACACTGGCCAGTACCGATGCCGCCAATCCGCGTCACTACAACGATGCACGGACAACCGGCACCGCCCAACGGGGTAACGCAAACGGACATATCGTTCGCTGGCGCGAGGCGAATGACGACGCCGCTGCGACGACCTTCCAGTGGGACATCTACCTGTTTGGCGCCCGCGCCGGCACCGACCCGACCAATGTCAACCTATCCGGCTTGATCGCGGAAAATGACTTCTCGAGTCCGGACGGTCTGTGGTTTTCCCCTGCGACCAATGTCTGCTGGATTCAGACCGACGACGGCGCGTATACCGACGTCACCAACTGCATGTTGCTGGCAGCCTTGCCGGGCACCGTGGGTGACGGCGGGGCTGCAAAAACGATCACGAATACTGACGCCAACGGTGCGACCAAACAAGTGCAGACCTACGTTGGCGCCCAACCTGGTGCCAAACTCAAGCGCTTCCTGATTGGGCCTGTGCAGTGCGAGATCACCGGCATCGCCGAATCGCCTGACGGTAAATCCTTGTTCGTCAATATTCAGCATCCCGGCGAAGACACGCCCGTCGCCAACATCGGCAATCCGACCGCGTTCTCCAGCCACTGGCCGGGGGGCGGAAACTCGCGACCACGGTCGGCAACGATTGTGATCACCCGAAATGACGGTGGCGTGATCGGAGTCTGATGTTTCACAACCAGTAGTCCAACGCGGGGCATTGGCCCTGCTTGGACCTACCTGGTTTTGCTTGGACCTGCCGGGAACTGTCTCGCGTGTTTGCCCACCAACGCTTCGTCGCCATAGGTATTTTCGCTGCGTGCTTCAGCGCCTGCGGCAGTGACACTTCACAACCTACAGCGACCATCGAAGACCCTTCGGGACTGCGTGGCAAACGGCTTTACCTCGACGGCGGACGCCTGGTCGGCACCGGGGTGAGCTGTGTCGATTGCCACGGCGACGTAATCGGCAGTGCCTTCGCGCTCGGCAAGGCTGCCAACAATCCAGCCGCCATCGACTACGCGATCAACGCAGTACCGCAGATGGCTCGCTCGCGTGGACGATACACCGCGCAAGATCTTCAGGACCTGGCGACCTACATCGGCAACCCATCAACGCCGAGTCCCGATCTGCGATTGGAGACGCGCGGTGCAGCAGCCAATTCGTTTTCGGCCGAGCGCCTGGACTTTGGCGGGCAGTTGGTGGGCAGCACTTCGCCAACCAGTATCGTGCGAATAGTCAACGTCGGTCAGCTCGGCATTCGCATCCTTGGCCTACCCACATTAACCGGTACCGATCCGTCACAGTTTGAATTGGTTTCCAGCGATTGCAGTAGCGATCTTGTGCTTCAAACCTTGCAGAGCTGCGACATTTCAGTGAACTTCCATGCGGTGGGTGCAGCCGGATTGCGCACTGCGTCGATCTTTGTCGCTCACGACTGGGTACGCGGTGGCGTCAATGTTGCGCTGATCGGCACTGCGGTGACTACTCCGAGCGTTACTACCCCTTGATGTAGTCAAGTGTCGCACCGCCGGTTTTAAAGTTTTTTGAAAAACAACTTCAACGACCTTGTGTCCCTGTGATTCGGCGGGGGCATTTAAGCCGGCACCCTTATACCCTGACCATCGCCGAGATCTCGCGTCGATGCGGCCTTCCCGATCCCTCCCCTTTCGCTCGTCAGTTCCGCCAGCGGCGTGGCGTCAGTCCACGGGCATTCCGCTTTGCCGCCTGAGTATCCGCTGAGCCGATTCGCTGGGGATCGATTCTTTTCTGGTGGGCACTGTGCCTTAGCGAATCAGATCAGTGACCGGCCGACTGTTGGTGCGGCGTCGTTTATCATCAGATGATATAATTAATCATACGTGATGAACTCGGACTTGAAACGCTGCTCGACCTGAACGGTTCAATTGTTGATCAAGGTTTTGGCTACTGGATCAAGATCGAATCGTGGCGTGTAGACGTAACCGAAGACATTCCGCATGGTATTCGTTACGCCCTGACGCTCCATGAGCCTTACGGAAAACGAATTCTCGGGTATGACAATGCGCATTCAGTCAAAGTCCCGAAGAAGTTCAAGTATGCGGGTCGGCGCTTGCCCTTCGACCACAAGCACCGCCATTTGTCCGACACAGGTGTGCCCTATGGATTCGAGAGCGCCTACCAACTGCTTGAAGATTTCTTCAAGGATGTTGACCGTACTTTGCAGGAGGTAAAGCAGTCATGAAGGCAATCAAGATCGGCATCATGCCGCAAGAACAGATTCGGACTCGGATGTTGGCCATTGCGCGTGGCGAGTTCAAGCCACGCCCCAGCGAGCCGAAGATTTGGTTCACCTCGATGAAGTCGCTCGCCGAGGTTTTGAGTGACGACAACCGGGCGTTACTCAATATCATTCGTGACACACGGCCCGATTCCGTCACGTCGCTCGCGGCGGCTACTGGGCGCAAGCCGGGCAATCTTTCTCGCACACTCAAGACGATGTCGAACTACGGTATCGTCGAAATGCGTCG
>JANORY010000149.1:0-4476 GCA_031415535.1 Burkholderiales bacterium
ATGTCTGCCGACTCGACCCGCCACCCGGTGTGCGTAAACACCCAGCAACGCCGTCGAATCTAATCTCGGCTCGTTGTTCACCTTGGCGGGTTCGCTTGTAGATCGTGCCGACCACTTGCCGCTTTGAAAGTTGTGCAGCGCTGACCTTGTCGCGATTGGTCGGGGACATCATCGCCAACAACTTCTCAGTCTGCTCCTGGGTGTGCCACGCTACATCGTTGGGTTCATCTTCAATCAGGTCTTTGATTGTATGCGCTAGTGCTGCAGGCATCGGTAACGACCACCAGCGCCAGAACGGCTTTTGATCCGCCGAAAGATTCAAATACGCGCGCACAACCGCCTTCGGATGCCAAACAGGCGAAGGTAGGTTCGTTAAAAGTGCGCTGGGGATATCCAGTGAAGAATCCATTGCAATGATGAAAAGTCTTGGCCGTGATTGCGGGACAAAATGCAATCCATCTACAACCATTGCACCGAATACATAGCCTGCGGCAAAAATAGCCTGCGCAATTTCAGTGAAATCCCTGCCATCGTGACTGGTCAAAGTTCCCGTCACGTTTTCAAGAACAATGACCTTCGGTTTGCGACCATCAGCGGCGAGCGCTCGGATGTGTCCCCAGAACCCCCAGAATGCGCTGCTACGCGCGCCGCTCAGCCCGTCACGATTGCCAGCAAGCGACAAGTCTTGACACGGAAACGAGGCCCACGCCAATGCCGCACCACCCGGTAGGTCCGCAAGAGTCAGATCGAATACATCGCGAACCAGCAAATGATCTGAACCCCAGTTCAAACGATACGACTCTGCTTTCTTGACACTATGGTCATTGGCGAGCAAGCAACGCCAGCGGTCCCCCAAGCCAGCTCTCGCCATTCCGCCGCCTGCGAAGAATTCAAAATAGGTCAACATGTACGAGGCGTCCGCCGTTCGCGTCAGAAATCATCAAGTCTCAATTGGCAATGGTAAAGCAATTGAGCGTTGCATCAATTCCGCATGTGGCCGATACGTTAGGCCTAGCGATCTTCAGCTGGACCTAAGAGATTGCGGATCACAGCCTCGATCCGGATCGGTAGACTTCGTATCCGTTCGCCAGTTGCCGTCAGTTCCGGCGAACAATTGCTCAATCATCCGACCAAGGGTTTGCTGCGGTTTCAGCGCGCGAGCTTTTAATCGAACGCCGATCCGGCCTTAAAGCTGGTTATCTATACGCCAGTACGAACTTCGTGCGGGTCCAACAAAACGAATCACCGGCATTCGAAACTGCTCGCCTCGCCCAACGCGCCGCTGCCGCGATAGCGCGCCACCTTTGGGTATGCGCAGAGCGGCCGGGTCAGGTCTTTGGGCCAGTTCGCCGGCAATTCGGTGTTGGCCGGATTTACGTTGGCCAGCATCTGATCCGGCACCTGGCCACGCTCGACCCAGTTGCTGATGGCGGCCAATGCATCGAAGCGATCAGTGGTGGGTCCGCCCGCGCAGTGATTCATGCCAGGCACGGTAAACAGGCGTGCGAACGCGGCGGTTGCAGCACCGTGTTGCGCGGTGAGCCGGTCGTACCAGTTGATCGTGTCATTGACCGAGAACACGCCGTCGCTGGCACCATGATAGACCAGCAATTTCCCACCCTGCGATTGAAGGGCGCTCAAGTTGCTCGGATTGGGCGGTGTCATGAACGACATGGCTGATTCGCCGAAGGTGGCGTCAGTGGCGTTGATCTTCGCTGCATCGGTGTCGAAGTTGTATTGCGTCAGGAACGCCATGAGCTGCGGTGGCGCGCCGCCGACCTTTACCGGTGGTGTGCTGAAAATATACGCCAGCGAGCCACCGCCCAGGCTGCCGATGATCGGCAACCCGGCAATCGGGCCCTCAAGCTTCCAACTGCGCCAGCTTGAGAAACCAGGCGCGCTGCTGCCGATGCCGCCGTCGAACGGCCAATCCGAATAGAGCGCTTCGCCGCGCGAATTTTTCGGGCCCGCGAACATCTTGTCGAGCGCCTTGACCTGCGGTTCGCTAAGGCAGCTTTCGGTCTTGGCGCCGGAACATTGCAAGCTGGCGAGTTTGAATTTGCCTTGACAAGCCTTCAAGTCGAACACCAGGCCGTCGGCCAAACCGTCGAGTGCATCACAGGATTTCAGGACGCTTTCCTGGACCAGCTTCATGTCGGCGGGCGGAAACGCCAAGGCAGGTTGGGCGGCGTTCACGCTGGCCAGGGCCTGGATATCCCAGGCGTGCTGCACGGCGGACTTCGGCAAATTGAAGCCGGGGTTGCCGGCGACGATACCGTCGAACAGTTCGGGATAACGCGACGCTGCGACCATCGCGTGTCGGCCACCGTTCGAGCAGCCGAGCAGGTATGAATACTGCGGTGCCCGACCGTAATGGGCTCGAATAATGTCCTTGCCCCAGGGGGCGAGCGCTGCCGTTGCCGAATAACCATAGTCGCGCCGTGCCTGGGGATCAAGGCCAAAGACATTGCCGCCAACCAAGCCGAGCGCCGGCTCCCTGAGCAGGGTGTGGCCGGCGTCCGAACTGAGTACCGCATACCCAAGCTCGAGCGCACTTACGGGGGCCACGGCGAGCTTGCCCAGTGCCGGTTGCACCACGCCGTCATTGCCGCCGTTGGCCTGGAAGTAGAAGCGGCCATTCCACGGTGCAGGCAAGCGCATCTCGAAACCGATTGCATACGGCTTGCCGTCCGCGCCAATCCGCTCGTTGAGTTTGCCGGTGAGTTTGCAATGGGCCGGCGCGGGCAACATCTGATTGGGTGCCGGACCCGGTATTGTGCTGCCGGCCGCCAACGCTTGGGTCGTCACGGCGCTGAGCCTGGCTGCCCCCGGGCGCTTGGCGTTCAATTGAGTCAGAGCGGACGCGAGATTCGCGCAGGCAACCGGAGCGCTCGCGGCGGTCGCGCCGGTGCTCGCCTGCTGCCCTGGCTGCGCACAGCCGATCACCAAGACGATGGTTGCGGAGCTGACGACTGTTTGCGCAATTGTTCGCGCAACTGATGTTACGTGCTTGATGATCAACACGGCGTCCTCCTCACTCAATGTCCGCTTGCCGGCTAGCCACGTCGGCCGGTATTTATTATTCGATCAGTTCAACTGGACTTTTGCCTCACGAATAATCTTATCTCACTTGCTCGGCGTGCGCAGACCGCCGCGCACCTGGGCGATCACCTCCTGCCACTTGCTCGGAATGTACGATAAAATCCGCATGAAAATCAGACTCCTTCTTTCTATCTCTATGTCGCAAAAGAAACACCTGCGAGTCCCACAAGCCCATGGTGGATTTATCCCCTTCTCGGCGTTATCGGCGCACAAACAGCGAGATGCTTTCATTCGGCTTCGATCGGAAATCAATCGGAACCGAAGCCGGTACGGCGGGGATTTCAAGCCTACCTCGGTCGAAGAACAGGATCGGCCAGCCTTCTTCGACCAGGTCGAACAGTTCTACTTCTTGGGGCAAGACGGTAAAACCATCTGGAATTGCTACCTGGAATCGGCGAGCCGCGCGTATTGGAGCGCAATCGGCACCCTGGCATACGATGAGACGGAGAAAATTGCGCCTCTTACCCGAGGAACATTCAGTCTGAATGACTGGTTCCTCCCGGCATACGACCCAAGGGGCAAGCGAACAGGCTCGACCATGAAGCCAGAGGAAACCGATCCAGGTCTTGGCGACAAGACTCGATCCGAATATCGGTCAGCACTCGAATCTCGGCTCATTCGGGAAGATTCCGGCAATACGGCTCCGGTCTTTGAAGGTTGGCGAATCGATCGCCAATTTGAATACGGCATCGGGATATATGCTGTCGTGAATGTGCCGTGGGTAGACAGGCAGGCTATCGGGGACTTCATCGGCCGATTTCGATCGCAGGGCGAGATGCCGTGGCAGTCCGATGTCCAGGTTGCGCACGAGCAACTCCCAAAAGATACGTTCGAGAAGATACTTAATGCCCCAGAAAACCGAGACGCACTTTTGCGTTACCGCGAGCGGCTCCTGTACTGACTTCCTCATACCGATTTTCGGAGGTGATGACTTTGTGGAGCGCGCCAAAATCGATTTCCTTTCGTATACCCTCGATGATCACTCGGCCCTTGCGGGTAACGCTGAATTCAAGCAAGTCACCGAATATGTGACCCTGACGACAACGCCTTAGACTAAAAGGGATCTGAACATTTTCGACGTCATCATTGCGGGAGCCGGACCGGTGGGCCTGACCCTGGCCATTGATCTGGCTCGCCGTGGTGTCAAGTGCCTACTGCTCGAGCGCAGCCCGGTGCCAGGCCGCTGGCCGAAAATGGACCGTACCAATGCGCGCAGCATGGAAATTTTTCGCCGCCTTGGTCTGGCCGATTCGATCCGCGCGCTGGGCTATCCGCCCGAAAATCCTATGGACGTGTTCCTGCTGACCCGAATGTCCGAGCCGGCGTTGACTGTGCTCAAGTTTGGTTCGGTCACCGAGCGCCGCGCCGAGGTCG
>JANORY010000150.1:0-8002 GCA_031415535.1 Burkholderiales bacterium
ATCAGTATTTTTTGGTCGGCCTGATCGCCCATTTTCACAAAGCGGCCCTGTTGCAATTATCCAATCGTCTTGTTGCGGTGGTGTCTGAGCTCGACGTCGACGAGGCGGGTTCGCCGGCCCGCTTCAAGTTGGAGATTCGCCAATGTCTGGAGACCTTCCTGAGATTTAATCATCGCTACTGGTTTCATGAAGTCTCAAACCAGCCGATGGCTCAGGAACTTTATGCACTGCTCGGTCGACATCTGAGTAATCGAGCCTTGTTCAGCGAAATTCGCGAAGAAATTCTCGATATGGGTCAGTATCTTGATAGCGAAGATTCGCGCCGCAACGGCGATGCGGTTTTGCGTCTGACCGTGGTCACTATCCTGGGGCTGGTTGGTACGATCGTCACTGGCTTCCTGGGAATGAACTTGATTGCCGCCGCCGATAAGCCGCTGGCCGTCAAGATTAGCTACTTCCTGGCCGTGTTGATCCCCGCCACCTTGTTTACGCTGTTCATGATTCGACAATCGAGCGCGCTGGCACGCCTGCTTGATACCGCCAGCGATCGGCGTCTCGGCTGGCGCGAGTCGCTGCGCGCTGCGAAGAACTTGTTCAAGCGCAGTGCTGATAAAAATTAATCGGACCCCAATTACCGTCCGGTCAGCGGCAAAGTCAAGGTCGGCGTGAGTGCCGCCTTGCCACTGGTCTCCAGTCGCGCCAACTCAAGCAACAAGGAAAGTGTTGACATGCTGGGTGAATCTCGCCGATCCAGATAAAACCAATGATCGCGGTAGCGGATTGCCACGTGCGAGAACTCCGGCGGCAGTTTGTCGGCGCTTGAACCGATTTGAAACAACTCGCGAGTAACCAGACGCCAATCGAATGGACGACCGAGCGTATCGATCGGCTCGAAGGCTTGACGTTGTTCAAAAGGAACCCAGTTCAGGTTTTCCAACCAGAGACGGAACACCGTGGCAATCGGCCAACTGGCTTTGGCCAAATGAAGCAAACCCTCGAGTGGCATAGGGGTGAACAACTTGCGGGTAAATTCGGTGTCATCCAGTGGCGTCATGGTAAGAGTCGGTCGATCGGTGATCGCCATATTCGCCTGCGGAAGCACTGCCGAGGCGCCGCGCACGCCGACCTCGTTGCCGACCGCGCCAAAAATGGGTAACAGGCCGAACGAGCGGACCACCTCGTTCTGGGTCGAGATACTGGTAACTGCCAGACTGCTCGGGGTATCGGCGTATCGCAGTCGAACGATGTTCAACAACATCTGTTGTTCGGCGCTGGTCTTGACCAATTCATTGAACTGCAGGCGATCCCGTACCAACACGGCTGCATCCATGGCGCACAATCTGACGATCGACCAGATATCAAAGGCCATGCAAAGGATTACCGCCGCGAAGGAGGCCGGCAGCCAATCAGTCGTATCCGCCGCATCGGCACAGGCATTCCTGGCTTCTACCTGTGCACAGTGCCTTGAGTTGGGTCCCAACCTACCCTGGGAGGAGCGCGGCGCGATTCTGGCGCTGTTGGGAAGCGCCGAGCGCGCCAGAGAAGTTCGGCACCTCCGGATTCCCTGGCGGCCTTGCTCCGGCAGCGGGCGTATAAAGTCGCTTGATTCAGGCTTGTCCCTGCCAACAGGACGTCGGCGTGTGTTGGGGCTAAGCTTGCTGGCCTGCACAATCGCCGTGCCTGACCGGACTCAGGATCTCATGGGCACGACGGGCGTGCGAGGAGCAGGATCGACGTTCGCCTACCCGATCATCTCGCTGGCCGGCATGCTGCGCGTCAAGGTTGCTGCGGTCGACTTTGCTGCTAGCGACGTTCCGCTGAAATCGCCGGAATTGACCAGACTGGGACCGGGTCAGTTTCCAATCGTGGTGGGTCGCATCGCAATTGTGGTCAATCTGGAGGGTGTCGCCCCGGGTCAACTGCGATTGACTGGACCGGTGCTCGCCGGCCTGTTCTTGGGCAAGATAAAGAACTGGTCCGACCCGAGCATCAGTGTTCTGAACCCCGAGCTTAAACTGCCGAATTTGGCGGTCGCGCTCATTCATCGATCCGACGGTTCGGGTACGACCTTTAATTTCACGAACTATCTGACCAAGGTCAGCCCGCAGTGGCAAGAACGGGTTGGCTCGGAATCTGCTGGTGCAGTGGCCAGGGGGTATTGGCGCAAGAGGCAATTCGGGTGTTGCACAAGCAATCAGACAAACGAAGAAATCGATTGCTTATGTCGAGTTCGCCGCCGCATCTCAGGCCAAACTCAATGTCGTCCAATTGCAGAATCGATCGGGCCGCCGTTTCGCCAGTTTCATCACGAAGGCGACGCGATCAATGATTTGTCGTGTGTCGAGAAGGTGGCGGGACAGCTCAGGGCGCGCGGCTATCGAGAAGTCGCCGCGTTTCGCCTGACCGGGTCGATGCGTGACACCGCTTGGCACTACTGGCTCGACGATTACAACGCGGCGTTGCTGGCGTTTTTTTCGAGTTATATTCGCTGAACAACATCTAATGATCGTGGTGCTTGCAGGATTTTGAAGCGCATGGGGTCAAATGATTTTGGTCATGTATACACTGAATGGATCAAGCGAATAGTCGCCAAACGGACCACATACCGCAAAGTCGTTTCGCAAGTACAACGCCTGAGCCGGCTTGAAGGCATCGGTCGAACCGGTTTCCAGACTCAGCCGCCGATAGCCTCTTGATTTGGCCTCCTGAAGGATCGTGCTCAGTACGCCTTGACCCACCCCTTGCCGCAGGAAGCTTGGCCGGGTACGCATGGACTTGACTTCGCCGTGCGCAGAATCAAGTTCCTTCAACGCGCCGCAACCGCAGAGATCCTTGCCACGCCATACTGACCAAAACGTTATTTCAGGCTTTCGCAATCCCTCCAAGGGCAGCGCATGTACGCTTTCGGGCGGCGAATGAAGCATCATGCCTGCCATGTGTTCACGCAGCAGTGCTTGAACCTCGGCACCCGACAGATCATCCCGACGTACCTCCAAGTTCAACTCAGCTCCTTCATTCGCGGATTGAAAAAGTCCTCGAGACTTGTTTAGTCCGCCTGAATACCCGCTGATTTGATCACCGCGGCCCAGCGCGCGACTTCTTCTTTCAACAATAGGCCGAAGGCCTCTGGCGTGCTGCCAACCGCGTCCGCGCCTTGCTCAGCCAACTTGCTGCGCATCTCGCTCGACTGCGATACTTTGGCGATGGCCACCGATAACTGATTGACAATCGCACTGGGCGTGCCGGCGGGTGCCAACACGCCATACCAAACGACCAGTTCGACGCCATCGACGCCGGCTTCCTTCAAGGTCGGTACCTCGGGTAACTGTTCGGCGCGTTTGGGGCCGAGCGCTGCCAAGGGTCGCAGCCGCCCCGAACGAACATGCGCGAGAATGGCGGGCACATTGATGAACACCATATCAACTTCGCCTGCGATCAGTGCGGTAATTGCGGGCGCGCTCCCCTTGTAGGGCACATGCAAGATATCAGTATTGGTTTTGAGCTTGAACAGTTCAGCACCCAAGTGCTGGGTGCTGCCGCTACCGGCCGACGCATAACTCAGGGCGCCCGGTTTGGCCTTGGCTAATTCGACTAACTCGCGAACGCTGCGAATCGGTTTTGTGGCGTTGGTCACCAAAATATTTTGACTCTCGGAGAACACCGAGACCGGCGCAAAATCGCGCAAGGTATCGAACGGCAGCTTCTTGTAGAGCGACATGTTGATTGCCACCGCGCCGGTGTTGATCAACAAGGTGTGACCGTCCGCTGGCGCCTTGGCGACAAAGTCGTTGGCAATGTTGGTGCCAGCGCCGGGTTTGTTTTCAACCAGCACCGCGACGCCCAAGAGTTCGGTGAGTTTGGCCGCGAGCAGGCGGGCGTTGATATCAACGCCGCCGCCCGGCGTGAAGCCCACCACCAGACGGATCGGTTTGCTGGGAAATCCGGTGTTCGTCTGGGCATGGCTGTCGCGTAGCGCGCTCGCCAGCGGTGACAGGCCGCAGGCAATCAGAGCAGTCAGCTTGCGGCGCGAAAGTTTAGTGATGACCATAGACTTTCTCCAGGAAAAGAAATTTAAACACGGTTTTCACTCTTGCGTGGCACGACGACGCTCGGCTGCTTGATTTCAATTCCGGCAGGCTGTACAGTCGGAGCGGCTTGCAGAAGGCTTCTCGAAGACACGATCGGGAGCAATGCATCGCAAGTTCGCGATGACCAAATTAAACATCAGGATATTGGAGGAGGAATCATGTTTTATTCTCTCAAGGCAGCGCTGGCTGTAGTCGCGAGCACATTCGCGATCAGTTGGAGCGGCACGGCAGCCGCACAAGGCACCATCAAAATCGCCTATACGGACCCACTTTCGGGTCCGTTTGCACAAGTGGGCGACGCTAATCTGAAACAGATGAACTACATCATCGACAACATCAACGCCAAGGGCGGCGCATTGGGCCGCAAGCTGGAGCTGGTGCCCTTCGATAACAAGTCACAACCCGCCGACGCGTTGCTGGCACTGAAAAGCGCAACTGACCAGAACATGCCGTTCATCATGCAGTGCAGCGGCTCGAACATTGCCGCCGCGCTGATCGAAGGGGTCGAGAAACACAACGATCGCAACCCGGACAACCGGATTATCTATCTGAACTGTGGTGCGGTCGCGACCGAGCTGACCAACGAGAAGTGCAGCTTCTGGCATTTCCGCTATGACATCAATGTCGCTCAGAAAGCGGAAGTGCTGTCGAAAGCCTTGCCAAAAAATGTCGATAAGGTCTATTTGCTGAATCAGGACTATTTGTTCGGCCAGTCGGTTCAGCGTGACGTCAAGACCTTCCTGACGAAGAACCGGCCCGACATCAAAGTGGTGGGCGACGAACTCATTCCACTGGGCAAGATCAAGGACTTCTCGCCGTACATTACCAAGATCAAGGCTTCCGGCGCACAGGCGCTGCTGACCGGCAACTGGGGTCCGGACATGAACCTGCTGATCAAGGCGGGCATTGAAGCGGGCGCAAACCTGAGCTATTACACGTTCTACGCGCACTTGACGGGTGGACCGACGGCGATCGGCCCGGCCGGCGACGGCAAGGTATTCTCGGTTATGGGATTCTCGGAGAACCACGCGGTTGACATCAAGAACGCGGACGCCGAAGCCTATCAAAAGGCGTTTCGAGACAAAAATAAGTTCGACTTCTACGCCGCCGGTTACCGAACCCTCTTCGAGTATGTTCAAGCTGCGATCAACAAGGCCGGCGAGGTTGATGCCACCAAAATTGCCTATGCGATGGAAGGCTTGAATATGAAGGACTTCCTCGGCTACGATGCATTGATGCGCAAGGATGACCATCAGATCATGTCGGTCTACCACGTTGGGGTATTCCAGAAGGGCGTCAAGTACGACTCCGAGGGTACCGGTCTGGGCTGGAAAACGACCGCCACCATTCTGGCCAAGGACGTCGAGCAGCCGACCACTTGCAAGATGAAACGCCCGCCGGTGAAGTAGGGCGGCACTTCCTTTCATTCGACCTCAGCGGATTCGCAGCTCGAATCCGCTGAGGTTCGCTCAGACTTGAGCGTTCGCTGTGGTTGAACTGTTCTGGCGGTTCGTCGAAAGTATTCGCGATGGAAGTTTTCCTCGTAACCTTGCTCAACGGGCTGGTCTACGGCATGCTGCTCTTCATGCTGGCCAGCGGCCTGACCTTGATCTTCAGCATGATGGGTGTGTTGAACTTCGCCCATGCGAGTGCCTACATGCTGGGCGCGTACTTCGCCTACACGGTCAGCATGTACGCCGGATTTTGGGTCGGTCTGATCGTCGCGCCGATCATCTGCTTCTTCATTGGTGCCTTGATCGAACAATACGGACTTCGGCGAGTGCATCGCCATGGTCATATTGCCGAGTTGCTGTTCACCTTCGGGTTGGCGCTGGTCATCGAAAAACTGGTGCAGATGACCTGGGGTCTAATTCCGGTACCGTACCGGATTCCAGCAATGCTTGACTTCCCGCTGTTCTCGATCTACGGCACTCAGTTCCACGCCTATCGGGCTTTCATGCTTTTGATATCGGCGCTGATGTTCGGTGCGATCTGGCTGGCACTGACCAAAACCCGAGTCGGCCTCGTTATCCAGGCGGCACTGGCTCACCCGGAAATGGCCAGCGCGTTGGGCCACAACGTACCGCGAATCTTTACACTGGTGTTCGCTGCGGGTACCGCTCTGGCGGGCCTGGCTGGCGTCATCGGCGGAAACTACCAGACGACCGACCCGGCCATGGCATTTACGATGGGGCCAATCGTCTTTGTGGTGGTGGTGTTTGGTGGTCTCGGTTCTTTGCTCGGCTGCTTCATCGCCTCGCTGTTCATGGGGCTGATCCAGACCTTTGCCGTGGTGCTCGATTATTCACTGGCAGACCTGCTCAAGCAGTTTGGCGTGGTGGTAACGAGTGCGACACCGCTGGCCGAGTTTCTGACGATTCCAATTCCGCGGATTGGTGCGCTACTGCCTTACGCACTGCTGGTGCTGATCCTGTTGTTCCGTCCACGTGGCCTGATGGGGACTCGCGACACTTGAATACGACCATAAAGCGCTATTGGGTCTGGGCCCTGATGTTCGCCATCGCGATGTTGATCCCCTGGCTGTTTTTCAACTGGACCACCGGCCGGCATTCCGGGTTCGTGCTGACGATGCTCTCGGAAATCGCGCTGGTCGTGATTTTCGCGTTGTCGTTCAACATGCTGATGGGACAGGCTGGTTTACTGTCGTTTGGTCATGCGGTGTTTTTTGGACTGGGCGGCTATTGCGCGGCCCATGCGATGAATGCCATCAAGGCTGGAAGTTTCTGGATGCCCACCGAACTAGTGCCACTAGTGGGTGGTTTGGGGGGTCTGGTGTTCTCGTTAATCCTGGGTTACCTGGCCACCCAACAGCGGGCGACTGCATTTGCGATGATCACCATGGGCATCGGTGAGTTGGTCGCCGCCGCCGCACTGATGTTCCTTACCTTTTTCGGCGGCGAGGGCGGTGTCACAACCAACCGGATGATCGGCACCAGCGTGCTCGGCGTAAGTTACAGCACGCCCGCGCAACTTTATTACCTGATTCTGGTGTGGGCGCTGGTCTGCACCTTGCTGATGTTTCTGCAACAGGCAACGCCATTGGGTCGTATGGCCAATGCCACGAGGGACAACTTCGAGCGCGCGCAGTTCGTGGGCTATGACCCTCGAATGGTCAGGTTTTATCAGTTTGTCGTCGCCGGATTTTTCGCCGGTGTGGCCGGGGCGCTCTATGCGATGCTTTATGAGATCGTAACCTTCGATGCGGTTTCGGCGGCTCGTTCTTCGACCGCGCTGTTGGCGACCTATATTGGCGGCGTCGGCGGCTTCTTTGGGCCGATTCTGGGTGCCATCGTCGTCATTCTGATGCAAAGCGGCCTCAGCCTGTTGTCCTCAACGTGGATGCTCTATGTCGGTGTGCTGTTTATCGTAATGGTTATGTACGCGCCGATGGGCCTGTGGGGCATCATCATGTCGCATGCGCCGATTTCCCGGGCCGGCCGCTTAAAGACGCTTGCCGTACCCTACGTGCGCATCCTGATTCCCGGCTTTCTGGTGGTACTCGGATTTGTCATGCTCGCCGAATCGGTGTCGTTCACGACCATTGGTGCCTCACAGAACAAGCCCTTCAAGCTCGGTGCGATTGTGATTGATCCCGCTACCGCGACGCCCTGGATCTTCGGCGCCGCTTCGTTGCTGCTGGGCGGACTCTGGTTGAAATTTGAATCAACCGGTTTTCGTAAGGTCTGGGATGGCCTGATGGACGACATCAAGCGGCAAGCTGCAGGCAGCGGAGCGTCACAATGAGCGCCTTGGCCTTGTCGCTTCGCGACGTGCGCAAAAGCTTCGGCAAGACCGAAATCATCAGAGGGGTGTCGCTCGATATCCCGAAGGGCCAGCGCCACGCGATCATCGGTCCAAACGGCGCCGGAAAAACGACCCTGTTCAACCTGATC
>JANORY010000151.1:0-2945 GCA_031415535.1 Burkholderiales bacterium
GCCGCGACGAACCTGCGGTACGACGCAGCCGGCGCCAGCATGGCCGGCATGCCGAAACGATCGGCCGCGTAGGCACCGGCCAGGTCGGTGAACAAAACGGCCGACGACCAGCCGTCGCAGACCAGATGATGCGCCGTGAACACCAGGCGATGAACATCGGTTTGCTCGCGGATGAGCTGGACTCGCCACAACGGTGGCGCGCTCAGATCGAACGGCGTGTGCGTCTCATCTTCCAGCAAGCGTTCGATCGCCGCGCTGCGCTCGGACTCGGCCATCGCACTCAAGTCGGTGAGGGGCAGTGCGATGTCGATCGAGTCGAGAATTTCTTGTGCGTCGCCGTCGCCGACCATCCGCAATCTCAGTGCCTCGTGGCGCTCGACCACTTGGGCAAGTGCGCGCTGCATCGACAGCATCGACAAGGGACCGCGAAAACGCAACACAAAACACTGGTTGTAGGCGCACGACGCTTCCGTGCCCATCAGCACCGCAGAAATTATCTCGCGTTGTGGTTCGGTCAGTGCGAGCGTGGTGCTGCCTGAGTTGTCGGCGAACGGGTCGAAGTTGACCGGCAGCATTGACGGCACGGGCGCTTGCGCTGCCAGCACAGCCACGGGCAAAAACGTCGCCTCCTGCAACTCGGTGATGGTGCTGCTGAAGGCACTCAGCACCTGTTCAAAGTCGGCATCGGAGTGCGCCATGGTCAGGAAACACGGTCGCCCTTCCCAGATGTGCACACCCTTGGCTCTCATGCTCGGGAAGAACACGCCCGACAACGGCAAATCCGGCGGGAAGTTGATGCAGAACCAGGACGAGAAATAGTTGATCTGGACCGGCGCACCGGCGGTGGCCGCTGCTTTGCGCAAGCGCTCGACAAACTCGGTGGTGCGCAGGTTCAAGCCGCGCTGCAAGTCGGAGCCCTGCGCCTTCAGGTGCAGCAACACGGCGCGGGCGGCGGCAAGCGCTAGTGGGTGCCGCACGAAGGTACCAGCGAAGAAGGTCACGCCGACCTCGGGTGCCGAATCGTCGCCGTATTGCCAGCCGCCGCCGTCGAGTGCATCCAGGTACTTCGCGCTGCCCGCGACCACGCCGATCGGCAGCCCACCGCCGATCACCTTGCCATAGGTGGCGATGTCGGCGCGCACGCCGAACAGCGACTGCGCGCCACCGGGATGCACGCGAAAGCCGGTGACCACCTCGTCGAACACCAGGGCCGTGTCGCTCGCGGCGGTGATCTGGCGTAACTCGTGCAGGAATTCGCGCGGTACAAACTCGGGTCGACGGCTTTGCACCGTCTCGACCAGCACTGCCGCGAGTTGCGGACCCAGTGCTTTAATTGTGCGCAGCGTCTCGGGGGTGCCGTACTCGAGCACCAGGATGTTGTCGCTCATGGCCTGCGGGATGCCCGGTGCAATCGGCATGGCGCGGACCTGGTTGCCCAACTTGATGGGCCGAACCAGCACTTCGTCGAAGATGCCATGATAGGCGCCGGTGAACATCACGATCGTATCGCGGCCAGACACCGTGCGTGCGATGCGAATCGCGGCGGTTACCGCTTCCGAGCCGGTGCCGCAGAATGCGGCCCGCTCCATTCCGACCATGTCGCACAGCAACTTGGCCACTTCGCCGGCCAGCGGCGACTGCGGGCCAATCTCGATGCCGGCATCGAGTTGCGCCTTTACCGCTTCGCGAACGAACTCAGGGTTGTGCCCAAAGAACGTCATGCCAAAACCATTGGTCAGGTCGACATATTCGTTGCCATCGACGTCCCAAATCTTCGCGCCGGCCGAGCGCACCGAGACGATCGGGTAGACCATCTCTTTCCAAGCCATGCGAAAGCCCGCGACCGAGCGCGGGTCGGCCAGGTGAGGGCGGTTTGCGGCCGTGGATTGCTTGGATCCGGCGGTCTTTTGGTTGTAGCACGCGATGAAGTCTTTGAGCTTGTGCTCTTGCAGCGCAGTCAACCCGCCGCTGCGGTTCTTGGCCGGGGGACGGTACGGGCCGAATGCGGCCACCGGCGCGGGCGCGACATGAGCAGCGGTCGTCAGGGACGTGACGGCCGGTGCGTCAGCGCCAACTGCAGCAGTTGCCGCCGCTGCCAGATTAACGACCGGCGCTGGCGTCAGCGCGGCCAGCGTTGCCGGCACGTTAACCGCGCTGGCACCTAAAATTTCAAGCTGGCGCGAGATGATGGCCAGTAGTTGCGCGAACCCGCCGATCAGCCCTGCTTGTGCGCCGTTCGCCAGACCAGCGGCAGCCAGGGCCTGTACGTTAACCGCAGACAGCGAAGCGGCAGCCTGCACAGCGGCCGGAGTCACCGGCTCAGTGGTGGTTGGCCTGGACCCTGCAGTCGGCGCTACTTGTGCTTCTAGTTGTGAGTACACTCGTGCGTCCGGTTGTGCGTCCGGTGGCAACAGCGCGTCAAGCCGCGCGGCAAGTGCGGCGAGCGTCGAGCAATCTTCCAGCAAGACGCGGATCGGGATTCTCGCGCCGAAGCGCTTCTGGATCGCGCTGCTGGCCTGGGTGAGGAACAGCGAATCGAGACCTAGTTCGAGAAAGTTCGCGCTCGGGGTCAACGCAGCAGCGTCGATGCCCGACAGTTCGGCGAACAGGGTCTGCAAGCGGGCCGTGAGACTGGCGGCACGGTTCTCGGGCATGTTGATCGGGGTCGATATGTTTGGAAGCGGTGCAGGCGGCGCGGCCAACGCTGCGGCAGCGCCGGCGTACGTTTCGTGCGCAACACCGTTGCCGGTGTTAGGGGCGGTGGTGGCATAGGACATCGTAGCCGCTGCGGTTCGCGGTGCCGGGTCGACCCAGTGGCGCTGGCGCGCGAAGGGATAGGTCTGCAAGGCCACACTCCGAAGTCGCGCGCCGCCGTTCAAGCGCGGCCAGTCGAGCGTGACGACGCGGGTCCAGAGTTGGCCGGCGGCGGCCAACAAATATTCGGG
>JANORY010000152.1:0-1496 GCA_031415535.1 Burkholderiales bacterium
TATAGCTCGTCAGACCATTGCAGCGGATCGTGCCAGTGGCAGGATTGCCGTCGTCGAAGCTGGTGTCCATGACCGACATTGCCTTGTGGGTGACGCCGGTACCTTCGAGCGCAAACACCGTGCTAGCGGGTCCGTTGGTAATGAAGACGTTGCCTTGGGCCATCGCAACCCTGCCGCCAAACGCGGTGGCGGGTGATTCGGCACCGCTGCCGGTGATGAACCCAGATAAGCGCAAGTGGTAGTTGATCTGGCAATTCTCGCCGCCTGAGGTGCTGAGGCAGGGCCAGGTCGACCAATTGACATAACCATTGCCGTCGCCGTTGGTGGGTACTGGTGTTGCGGCTGGAAATCGGGTGGCGGCCTGTGTGTCGTCACCCGGCAGGCGACGATATCGATCCTGATAGGAATAGATCGCCGCAGCCATTTCCTTACTCATGTTGTAGGTTGATTTGACTTTGCTGTTGAAGATCAGTTCCTGTCCCTTGAGCACGGCACCCAGCAGCAGGCCAACAATCACCAGAACGATGGCGATCTCGACCAAGGTAAAGACAAGCTGATTACGTTTGTTCAATTTAGTTCTCCGCATGCATTAAATAGACAAGTTAACGATTGAAATATCGGCCAACAGTGGTGCCGGGTTAAGGATCATTACGGCCCTGCGTCGCCGGATATCGACGTTTGGTCGGCTGCCAGCCGCAGTTTCAGTTCGGCCAAGCGTTCGTTCATGGCTTGTAGTTCGCGATGATCGTGCAGTTGGCCGCTGTCGATCAGGCCGCCCAGCAGCAGAGTGGCTGCCTCAAGCTGGTCGGAGGAGGCCAACATGAAGATCTCCAGATCGCGTGCCCAGCGCGGCACCGAGTCGGCCTGCGCATATTCACGAATCGCGCGGGCGTAACGGCTAGCCAATGCGGGACTATTCATTTCGTGGCGTGCCAGGTAGGCCGCATGGGCCAACCAGGGCCAGCGTTCGTTGGGGGCTGCGAAGAACTGCCGATAAACCAATTCGAGCATTTGTGCACGAACCGCAGGCGGGGCCGATTCAGCGTAAATGCGCACTGCCAAAAACAGCGGATAGGCCTGCTGGGGTGCCAGTCGCAGGGCCGATTCGAACCAGGCATAACTGGCGTTCAGATCGAGCGATCGAATCTTGACGGCCTGGCCGGCTTGCGCATCAAAGCTCTGCAAGTAGAGCATCATGCCGTAGCCGGCAGCCCGATGCTCACCCAAAGTCACGATATTCAGAATGTCGATGTTCGGCGGCTTGCCGATCGATGGTTGAATCGACCAATGGCGCTGCTGCGTATTGGAGAAGCCGGCTTGAACGGCGAGGGTCAAAACCAGCAATATCCAGTAGCCCATTGACCGATGTGTTTTGTTGAACTGGCTCGTCATAGCTCGGCCTTTGAGAAGTCCAGAAAAGCAATCAGCCAGAGCAAAGCGCAGTACAGCAGTGACTGGGTGAACACTGGCAGCAGCACACTGACAGGCACCGCCTG
>JANORY010000153.1:0-19612 GCA_031415535.1 Burkholderiales bacterium
ACCGGTGGTTCGGTAATGAAACCGACCTTGGCAATACCTGCGCGCTGGCAGGCGTAAATGATTCGTCCGACACCTTCGTAATTGGCATCGCGATCACCGCGAATATGCACCTCGGGTTGCGGCGTCTTGGTGGCAATGGACTTCAGGCGGTCAACCAATTGTTGGGTTGTGGCCATGCGCAATTCGTTCCAGTAAATGCTGCCATCGACCGAAACCGACACCTCGATGTTCTCGGGTTTGCTCTCACGGACTTCGTTGACCTCGTTCGGCAGTTGCACGGCAATCGAATTGCGCACCACTGGAATGGTGATCAGGAATATGATCAGCAACACCAACATAACGTCAACCAGCGGCGTCGTGTTGATATACGACACCACTTCGTCTTCGTCGTCATTCGAGCCACCCAATTGCATTGCCATAAGGGTGCTCAGCTCAGAGATTTCTGCTGCGCATTGGCCGAGGCAGTGGAGCCCAGCAGTACCGCATGCAGATCGCTACCAAATTCACGGACACGTTCCATCGCGCCCTTGTTACGCCGAATCAGCCAGTTATAGCCAAGCACCGCCGGCACGGCGACCGCCAGCCCAATCGCGGTCATGATCAATGCCTCGCCGACTGGGCCGGCGACCTTGTCAATCGACGCCTGACCAGCGACGCCAATGGCGGTCAGTGCGTTGTAGATGCCCCAGACCGTGCCGAACAAACCCACAAACGGTGCGGTCGACCCGACGGTGGCCAGCAAGGCCAGGCCATCTTGCAGGCGACTCTGCACGTTGTCCATGGCGCGCTGAATGCTCATGGTGATCCAGGTATTCAAATCAACATGGCCTAATAATCCATCGTGCTTTTTGGTCGCTTCCAGGCCTTGTTCGGCGATGAATCGAAACGGGCTGCCGGTCTTCAAAAGATCTGCCCCCTGACGCACACTGCCGGCGCTCCAAAACGCCTGGTTCGCCTCTTTGGCTTGCCCGGCCATCTTGGCTTGCTCGAAAAACTTGGTGATGATGACGTACCAACTGCCCAAGGACATCAGCAACAAGACCATCAAGGTGCACTTGGCAACCCAGTCACCGCCGCGCCAAAGCGCTTCCAGGCCGTAGGGATTCTCAATCGGTTCGCTCGCCTTGGCGACCGCTCTAATGGCCGGTGGCACGCCAGGTTGGCCGGTCGGCGCGGATGGACTCGCAGCCGGTGCGCCAGCCGTCGCCGCGCCGGTCGGCGCGTTTTGCGCCTGAACCAGAACGGGTAATGTCAGGACGGCAATTACTAACAGGCCTGCAAACATACTGCCATTCATTCGACTTGCGAAGTGCACGAACAATCCAATCCAAAAAACAGTAACGAGGGCGTGAGTATAAAGGGCTGATGCCAAGCCGCCACCGCAACAGGCTGGACCTCAGTCTTTTGAACTTGCCAAGCCCGACAGCACCTGGCCCAACAAGCGCTTTACAAAAGTCTCATCAACGGCGGCGTGCCCGAGCAGCAACCTGAAGAAGACCGCACCATAAATTTCATCGAGCGCCAGATCGAGATCAATGCTGCGGCGCAGTTCCCCGGCCGCCAGGGCTTGCATCAGAAATGCGCGGCCTTCTTCACGACGAGCCAGGATGAAATGATTGCGAAACGCCTTCGAAAGTTCGGTTTGGGGTTCAGCGGCGGCGATCATCCTGGCGACGTGTCGGCCAGTGCGGGTCGACAAAGTCTGCGCCGTCGCAATCAACTGGCGCTGCAAGCCGCGCAACGGCGACACGCGCCGGGTGGCAGCTTGCTTTGCAGGCGGCGAATCCATCAGCGCAGCCATTGCCACCGCATGTCGATCTGGCCACCAGCGGTACAGCGTAGGCTTGCCGACGCCGGCCCGCGCGGCGACCCCTTCCATCGTGACGCCCGCCACGCCGGATTCCTCGAGAATCGCGCGCGCCGCCATCAGAATTGCTTGGCGCACGGCCAAGTCACGCGGCCTGCCCGGTCGACGGGCAGGCACCGTTTCGATTAAAGCGCCGCTGTTCTTTTCTTCGGGAATGATCGGTTCTGTTGTTCGCACAAGCATCCACACTAAGTTTACGGCCAGAGTCGCTGCAGTACACTCCAGCGTCCTCGAACGAGTGTCCGCATGCCATGAAAAATCCGCGAACCATCAGCGCTCAGGAGCTTCTGTTTAGCCAGGGTTTTGGCACCCGCCATGAATGCACTGGAACTATTGTCGCAGGCAAGCTGACGTTTGCCGGCGCGCTCGTGCTTGATCCTTACGTTGACCTTGATGTTTTCGAGGGCGCCGCTTACCAGGTGGCCGGCAAACACTGGCTTTTTTATACCCATGCCTATCTGGTGCTCCACAAACCGGCCGGATATGAATGTTCGAAAAAGCCGAAACATCACATGAGCGCCTATTCGTTGCTGCCCAGCCCACTACGGGTGCGCGATGTTCAAGCAGTGGGTCGGCTGGATGAAGACACCACGGGCCTCTTGGTGTTTAGCGATGATGGCCAGTTCATTCACCGGGTCACCTCTCCGAAACACAAGGCGCCGAAGATTTATCTGGCGACCTTAAAGCACCCGGGCGATCAGCGGCAGTGCGAGGCCCTACTCAAAGGGGTTGTACTACATGACTCGCCCAAACCGGTGGCCGCATTGGCTGCGCGCCTACTCGATGCGATGACGCTGGAGCTGACCTTGAGCGAGGGCAAGTACCACCAGGTCAAGCGCATGGTGGCCGCAGCCGGTAACCGGGTCGAGGCCTTGCACCGAAGTGCGATCGGACAACATCAATTACGTTCCGGCTGCGCGGCCGGCGATTGGTATTGGCTGACTGAAGCGGAATTTTCCGATATATTAAGCCCTATTACGTAACGATACGTAACGTAATATAATGTGAGGTGATAACGCTGCACGGGACTAATCGCCGATCCGTTCGGCCACAAATGGCATATCGCCAGCCGGGTTGAGGAAGTATCACCGCAAGAAATGCAGAAGCGCTGGGCTGCAGCCATGGGTTGAAGGGGCGCTGGTAGACTGGCAGGAACGAATCCGGGGAACGTTAGCAATTTGACTAATGCCACTTCAGGCTCGGTTCGACATTGCGCTGGAGTTTTGAAATCATGCCCGTCAAAGCTGCTTTGGTTTTTCTGGTTTCTTTCTGGAGCGCTCTGGCTTCGGCGCAAGGCTTTCCAAACAAACCGGTTCATTTGGTAGTGCCGCTCACGCCGGGTTCGGGTGCCGACATTACGGCGCGGATTCTCGGCAAAAAACTTCAAGAGCTTTGGGGCCAACCGGTACTGATCGATAACCGACCTGGTGCCGGCGGCCAGATCGGCTCACAACTGGTTGCCAAAGCAGCGTCCGATGGCTACACGCTGTTGGTGCAGAGTTCAAGCCATGCATCCAATCCGGCGATCTACAAGACACTGCCGTACGAGCCGACCCGCGATTTCATCGATATCGCCTTGCTGGCGGTAACGCCCTACGTCATGGTCGGATCATCCACCGGTCCGTTCAAGAACTTGCAAGACATCGTTAGCGCCGCCAAGGCGAACCCGGGCGCGCAGCCCTACGCTTCGGCAGGCATAGGCACCTCGACACACCTGACCGCCGAGTTGTTTGCCCAACGGGCCGGCATCCGTTTGTTACATGTGCCGTTCAAAGGTTCACCGGATGCGATCACTGACGTGATTGGCGGGCGTACAGCGTTCTACATGGCACCTTTGCCAACCGTCTCCGGCATGCTCAAGGACGGCCGGATCGTTGCGCTGGCGGTGACGTCCGAGAAAAGAGTGGAACGTCTTTCTAGCGTCCCGACCATTGCTGAATCCGGCTTCTCCGGCTTCAGGGCGGAACTGTGGTTTGGCCTATGGGCACCAACTGGTGTGCCCGCAGAGGTCATCGCCAAGATCGCCGCCGATGTCAATCGTGCACTGCAATCGGACGAGGTCAAGGATCAGTACGCGCGGGCCGGCAATGAAGTACGTCAGATCGCACCGGCCGAGTTTGCCCGCTTCGTGCGCGATGAAATTGCCGCCAACAAAGTGCTGGTACAGAACGCTGGAATACAGCCTGAATGAAGTATCGGTCGCTAGCGCTGCTCAGTTGTATTGGAATACTTGGCATTGCCTGCGGCGGCGATAAACCCACTTCCCCCGGCCCGCTAGCGGGCGCTCAGTCCGCTGCGCCACCACCGCCTCAGGTCGGTGTAATCAAAGTACAAGTCGAGGAAGCGACTTTGGTCAACGAGTTGCCCGGCCGACTCGAAGCACTCAGAACCGCCCAGGTCCGTGCCAGGGTTGCCGGCGTTGTGCAAAAGAGGCACTTCCAGGAGGGCAGTGATGTCAAGGCGGGTCAGGTGCTCTATTCCCTGGATGCCGCACCGTTTCGCGCGGCGCTGGACAGTACTCTGGCAGCCGTTCGAAAGTCAGAAGCCACTTTGCTGCAGGCGAGCACTCAGGTCAATCGGTTCAAGCCGCTGGTCGCCGTCAACGCCGTCAGTCAACAGGAGTACAGCAACGCGCAGGCGGCTCAAAAGCAAGCAGAGGCCGATGTGGCCGCTACGCGCGCCGCAGTTCAAACCGCGCGGATCAATCTGGGTTACGCAACCATCACTGCGTCAATTGCCGGGCGCGTCGGACGCTCGCTGGTCACCGAAGGCGCGTTGGTCGGGCAGGGCGAGGCCACCCAAATGGCGGTCATTCAGCAAGTCAATCCGCTATATGTGAACTTTACTCAGCCGGTCGGCGACCTGCTGCGTCTGCGGCAATCGATCGCCAGTGGCAAGCTCAAACCGAACGGCACCGCTGCGGCAGCGCCAGTTCGGGTATTGCTTGAAGACGGCAGTCAATACCCGCATTCCGGCAAGTTGTTGTTCTCGGATCTCTCGGTTGATCAAAACTCCGGGCAAGTATCCCTGCGCGCGGAACTGCCGAACCCGGATGGCCTGTTGTTGCCGGGCATGTATGTTCGGGTTCGAGTCGAGCAGGCGAAATACGAAGCCGTCGTATTGCTGCCACAACAAGCGGTCACTCGCAGCGCACAAGGTGACCTGGTCAATGTGATTGACGACAAAGGCATGGTTAGCGCACGGTCGGTCAAATTGGGCGCCGCACAAGGCAATCGCTGGATCATCACCGACGGGCTGAAACCCGGCGAACAAGTGATGGTCGACGGCTTCCAGAAGCTGCGCCCCGGGATTACTGTCAAAGCGGTGCCGTGGCAGGCGGCACCCAGCGCGACGCCAGTAGCCGCACCAGTCACTGCACCGGCAGCAGCAGGTACCGCAGCAGGAATAGCCGCTAGCGCGCCGGCGGCCGCTCCTCCTCCTCCCGCTGCGGCTGCGGCTGCGGCTGCGGCTGCGGCTGCCACAAAATAGCGCTCATTCATGGCCCAATTTTTTATTGATCGCCCCATCTTTGCCTGGGTGATCGCATTTTTTATGGTGGTCGCGGGCGCGGTTGCGATTACCCAGTTGCCGGTTGCCCAATACCCGAGCGTCGCACCGCCGGCGATTGTGATCTCGGCGACCTATCCGGGTGCTTCGGCCACCACACTTGATCAAGCGGTCGTCAGCCTGATCGAACAGGAGATGAACGGCTCGCCAGGCCTTATCTATGTTGAATCGATCAGCCAGGCCAATGGTTCGGCGACCATCACCATTACGTTCGCACCTGGCACCAATCCGGATCTGGCGCAGGTCGATGTGCAAAACCGCCTGTCACGCGCTACCCCGCGATTGCCGCAGACGGTCATTCAGCAAGGCGTTCGCGTCGACAAGGCGCGCAGCAATTTTCTGTTGTTCGTGATGGTCTATTCCGAAGGCGGTGTGCTCGATCCGATCGCGATCGGTGACTATGCCTCGCGCAACATACTGCCCGAAATTCAGCGCATTCCGGGGGTTGGCGTTGCACAATTATTCGGCACCGAACGCGCCATGCGGATCTGGATTGATCCGGCGAAACTGGTCGGCTACGGGCTCTCGCCCGGCGACGTCAATAACGCGATTCGCGCTCAGAACGCACAGGTCTCAGCCGGTGGCGTGGGTGAGCTGCCGAATCTCTCGACCCAGACGGTTGCCGCCACGGTGGTTGCAAGCGGTCAACTGGTGACACCCGAAGCGTTTGGAAACATTGTGTTGCGAGCGAGCGCCGACGGTGCGATTGTGCGTCTGAGCGATGTCGCCCGGATCGAGTTGGGTGGCCAGAGTTACGCACCCTTTGCACGCCTGAACGGCTCGAGCGCCGTCGGTATGGGCGTGCAGCTCTCGCCGACCGGTAACGCGATGGCGACTGCGCTGGCGATCGAAGCAAAGATGGCCGAGTTGCAGCGTTACTTTCCGCAGTCGGTCAAAACCCGCATTCCATTTGACACCTCGAAGTTTGTCCGTATCTCGATCACCCAGGTGGTCGTAACCTTGCTCGAAGCCATCGGCCTGGTGTTCGTGGTCATGTATGTGTTCCTGCAAAGTTTTCGATACACCATCATTCCGACCGTGGTGGTTCCGGTTGCCTTGCTCGGCACCTTCGCGGTCTTGCTGACGATCGGCTATTCGATCAATGTCCTTACCATGTTTGCAATGGTGCTGGCGATCGGCATTTTGGTCGATGACGCCATTGTGGTGGTTGAAAATGTCGAGCGCATCATGGCCGAAGAGGGACTCAGTCCGCGCGAAGCGACCCGCAAGGCAATGGGGCAAATTACCGGTGCCATTATCGGCATCACCACCGTACTGGTATCGGTTTTTGTACCGATGGCCTTTTTCGGCGGGTCGGTCGGTAATATCTATCGCCAGTTCGCGGTCACGATGGTGACCTCGATGTTGTTCTCGGCGTTTCTGGCGCTGAGCCTGACGCCGGCCTTGTGTGCGACCTTGCTTAAGCCGGTTCAACCCGGCCATCATCAACGCCGCGGATTGTTCGGCGGTTTCAACCGGCTGTTTCGCGGCACCACTAACCTGACCCGCAGCCTGGTCGGCCGAATGTTGCGCTGGCTCTGGATTTTTATCGCGGTTTACCTCGGCGTGGTGTTTGTTGGTGCGTTGCTATTCGGTCGGATGCCGTCGTCATTTTTACCGAATGAGGATCAGGGCAACGTGCTGACCAGCATTCAACTACCACCGGGCGCAACCGGTAATCGCACCCTTGAAGTGGTCAAACAGGTCGAGCAATTTTTTCTGAAGCAAGCCGAAGTCGACAGTGTGGTCGGCGTGGTGGGATTCAGCTTTTCCGGCGTTGGACAAAACGCCGCGCTGGCGTTCACCTCCTTCAAACCCTGGGACGAACGCAAGGACCCGAAAAGTTCAGCACAAGCGATTGCTGCGCGTGCCTTTGCCGCGTTTGCGCCGATCCGCGACGCCTTTATTTTCCCAGCCAGCCCGCCGCCGATTCCGGAGTTGGGTCGGGCCACCGGCTTTCAGTTTCGATTACAAGATCGCGGCAGCCTGGGTGCTGAGGCCTTATTGGCTGCGCGCAATCAATTGCTGGGCCTCGCTGGCAAAAGCAAGGTGGTCGCCGGTGTGCGACCCGACGGACTGGAGGAGGCCGCGCAACTCAAAGTCGACATCAATCGGGACCGGGCGGCGGCGCTGGGGGTGGGCTTTGACGCGATCAACACGGCCCTCTCAACCTCGCTCGGATCGTCCTATGTCAACGATTTTCCGAATTCCGGCCGCATGCAGCGCGTCATTGTGCAAGCCGATGCACCGAGTCGTATGCAGGCCGATGATCTGCTGAATCTGGTGGTCACCAACAATCAGGGGCGCGCGGTTTCGTTCGCCTCATTTGCGACCGTTTCCTGGGTACGCGGTGCGATGCAGTCGGTGCGCTACAACGGCTATCCTGCCTTGCGGCTGTCCGGTGACGCGGGACCGGGCTTCAGTACCGGTGATGCATTGGTCGAAATGGAGAAACTGGCCGCCCAACTGCCACCGGGAATCACTTACGAATGGACCGGGCTGTCGCGCGAGGAAAAGATCTCCGGCCAGCAGGCACCCATCCTGCTGGTGTTCTCCATGCTCGCAGCATTCTTGTGCCTGGCGGCCCTTTACGAAAGCTGGACTATTCCGTTGGCGGTACTGCTGGTCGTGCCGCTGGGCATTCTGGGATCAGTGGTGGCGGCGACCTTGCGTGGTTATCCGAATGATGTCTATTTCACAGTCGGCTTGGTCACCATCATTGGTTTGTCCGCAAAGAACGCCATTCTGATCATTGAATTCGCCAAGTCGCTGCATGAAAACGGCAAGCCATTGATCGATGCAACGCTTGAGGCAGTAAGCCTACGGTTTCGCCCAATTGTGATGACCTCGATGGCGTTCATTCTGGGTGTCATGCCGCTCTATTTCGCCACCGGCGCCGGCTCGGCCGGGCAGCGCGATATCGGTACCGGTGTGGTCGGTGGCATGATCAGCGCGACCGTTTTGGGTGTGCTGATGGTGCCACTATTTTTTGTGGCTGTGCGGCGAATATTCAAAGGCCGACAAGCGACCACTGTGCCGGCCGCTGCTTCAAGTTCGGTTAAGAATTAAACTGCCCAACATGAATACTTCTATTGCTAGCCGACCTGATCAGAAGATTTTGCCCCCGAGTCCGACCTCGATCGCGTCGATCGCCTTGATCGCCTCGCTCGCCTTGATGATCGGCGGTTGCTCGCTGGCTCCCATCTATGAACGGCCGACAGCGCCGATTGCCTCGAGTTATCCCGGCGTCAGCGCGGGCACTACCGCCAGCCGGGCGGCGAGCGATATTGCTTGGCGCGAACACATCAGTGATGCGCGACTGGTGAAGCTGATTGAAATCGCACTCACCAATAATCGCGACTTGAAAGTCGCTGCGTTGAACGTCGAGCGCGCTCGCGCGCAGTTTCAGATACAACGTGCCGATCAGTGGCCTACCCTGAACGCGACAGCACAAGGCGTCAGTCAACGCAGCTCGGGCGCGCTATCGCCGACCGGCACCGGTTTCAGGCTTGAGTACTTTCAATCGGCATTGGGCATCACTGCGTACGAACTCGACTTCTTCGGTCGGGTACGCTCGCTCGGCGAGTCGGCGCTGGCGCAATATCTGTCGACCGACGAAGCGGCCAAAAGCGTGCAAATCAGTCTGGTCGCCGCCATCGCCAGCAACTGGATCGCCTTGGTTGCCGATCATGAATTGCTGACGCTCGCAAGGCTGACCGCATCGAGCCGCGAGCAGACGCTTAAGGCCACCGAGTTGCGCTTCAAAAATGGCATCGTCTCCGAACTCGACGTGCGGCAAGTTGAGACCTTATTCCAGTCAGCGCGTGCCACCATTGCGCAACTGCAGCGAACCCGCGAGCTGGATCGCAATGCGCTATCGTTATTGATCGGGCAAGCCTTGCCGGCGGAATTTGTGACCGATCAATTGCCCGGTGCCTCGCTCGACTCGGCCATGCTGGCACGCGACGTGCCGGTCGGTTTGCCCTCGGATTTGTTAACACAGCGGCCGGATATTCGCAGCGCCGAACAACTGCTGATCGCCAATAACGCCAACATTGGCGCGGCGCGGGCGGCGCTGTTTCCGAGGTTTGCTCTGACCACATCGTTCGGTTCGGCCAGCTCCGACTTGTCACAGATGTTATCGGCACCGAGCCGCACCTGGAGCATCATTCCCGGCGTGTCCTTGCCGATCTTCGATTCCGGGCGCAATCAGGCCAATCTCGAAGTCTCGAAAGTTAATCGCGATATTGCCGTGGCGCAATACGAAAAGAGCATTCAGACCGCCTTTCGCGAAGTCGCGGACGCGTTGACCAGCCGAACCGCGCTTGCCGATCAGGTCGCAGCGCTGCGGGCGCAACAGAGCTCGGAGACCGCACGCCTCAAACTGGTTGATGCGCGTTACAAAGGTGGCGTCAGTAATTCGCTGGAACTACTGGATGCGCAACGCTCGCTGTTCGCCGTCCAGCAGCAGGTCATTCAGACCCAGTTGCTGAGCTGGCAAACCGAAGTGAATTTGTACAAGGCCTTGGGCGGTGGCTGGACCCAGGCGGATCGAAATCAGAAATAAACGATCGTGCCGACGGTGAAAAATCGTTGTGCGCCCAGAATCCCCTGGCCAGCGCCAATGCCAACATCAAACAATAGACGACTTGTGGCTCGCCAGACAAAACCGGCGATCATGGATCGTTGAGTGCCGCGACCGCGAATCTGGTCAAAGTTAAAGTCGGCAGCCAAACCAAACTGATCGTCCAAGTCATAAAAGCTCGCCAGCGTCGCGCTGGCGACTGCCACCGGCGGGGCATTCTCGAACTCGTCAAACGCCTCGCTCCAGTTGTATTCGGTTACGGCGCTTAGCCTGAGTTTCTTTCCGTACCAGGTCAATGCAGTCTGCAGAAAAGGCGCGCTGCGTTCATTGCCGAATGAAGCATGTGCCGTGTCCAGTGAGGTACCGAGGAGGACCGAAGCCCAGACCGATTCGAAGACCGGCAAGGTATGGCGAATGGCAATGGAACTGGAGCCCAAGCCTTGTGCCCGCTCGCCGCCGCTTTCACGTCGACGGGTGAAGCCTTCAAGACCGACCTGAACCAGCCAACCGTCAGCAAATCCCATGCGCAATTCAACTGGGGCGGAAGAACTGCGTAACTCGCGCCCGTCGGCGCGGCTGCGTGCTGACAGCACCCCAAACTCGAATTCGATTTCACCACGCTCGATTAGGTACGCGGGTTCGCTGCGTGAAGGACGAAAATGCGGCGGCTCGGCGGCGGCCGCATTCGCAAGTACCCAGCACCATCCCAACAGCACACTGAGAACGGAAGTTGTGACAGGAACCATGATCACATGATCGCACGGGCAAACGCTACCGGTCCGCAGCGCGGTTAATCGCGAAGTATTTTTGGGCTATTTTGCGGGCACTGTTGCCTCAAAGCTGCGCGCCTGACCAGCGCCCAGCGCCTGCAAGTACTGGCTGGTTTCGGAATCGGCCGGGAAAAATGTTTCGATGGCCAACTCGGATAAGGTGACGTCAATCGGTGTGCCAAACACCATGGTGGTGGTCAAAAAAGATAGCACCCGATCGCCACTTTTAAGTAGCAAGGGCATCACCGGACTATTGAACTCATGGTCATATCGCGCTGCCGCCGGCGCGGCATCGCGTTCCGGGAAGGATCGTAATTCGCGCAGCAAATCGATCAGCACCGGGTCGCCGGCAAGGTTGATCTGCTGCTGCAATCGGGCGAAAATATGGGTCCGCCATTGCGATAGATTGACGATTCGCGGTGCCAATCCAAGTGGATGCAATGACAGTCGCAAGACATTTATGGGCGGCGTGCGCAAGGACTCGGAAACTTCGCTCATGAACGGTAGCACTGATTGATTGGCCGCCACCATGTTCCAGTGGCGGTCAATAGCCAGCGCCGGAAAAGGCTCATGGCCGTTCAAAATCAATTGAACCGCTTTATATGCCATTTGCAGATCCGGGTGTTCTAGCGGGCGCTGCTGAAAGATTGGCGCATAACCGGCCGACAGCAACAACTGGTTTTGTTCGCGCAACGGCAAGGCCAATTGTTCGCCCAGGCGCAGCACCATTTCACGGCTCGGTCGCGCCCGCCCCGACTCCACAAAACTCAAGTGTTTGGGTGAAATTTCGGCATCGAGCGCCAACGCCATCTGACTGAGTCGGCGGCGCTGGCGCCATTGGCGAAGCAAATCGCCAATCGGTCGCGCGTTCACCGAAGCTGACAGATCGGTGGATAAAGCCAGTGCCATAGGGGTCATAAAGCTGCACTCAACATTAAATGGGCGGATGAAGCACTACTGAAGAAGCACTACTGAAGAAGCACTACCTTAGTTCAACTACCCGTGTGAATAAATTACCTGGGAGGTAATCATCGCACTACCCAGCAGGTAATCGACTTCGCGACTTTGATGCTTCATCATGCCTTCGTCATCGGAAGGATTCGGATTAAAAGCCGCCCGAAATAGGCTCAACACGTGAAGGAAATTCAAATGAGCAGCATCGACCTGGTTCCCCTGGCTGTGGGTCATATGATCGGGCTGGCCGCAATCGGATCTTGTATTGGCATTGGCATGTTGAGCGGCAAGTTCATTGAAGGCGCTGCTCGCCAGCCAGAACTCATGGATCGTCTGATGGTCAAGGTGTTCCTGCTGGTCGGATTGACCGACGGCGCGTTCATCATCTGTACCGGCATAGCTCTTTGGTTTGCGACCTCGCCACCGTTTGGTAAATGAGCGTACTCACCTGGATTACATCGCCTTGAACAAATGCGCGTACAGCCGGCTGATTACAAATCGTTCGTCCAGTCCGTTCAGCGCTAAGGACAGACGCCCGCCCGCGTCGCGATCGACTTTTTTGATGACCATTGCGCGCACCACACAGTTACGGTGGATCTGCCAGAACAGATCGCGATCGAGCTGCGGCAGCAGTTCGCGTAACGGCGTTCGGATCAGGTACTCTTGATCAGCGCTAAGCACGCGCAGATATTTGTCGGCAGCCTGAAAACACAGAACCTGCTCAATCGGCACAATGTGAATGCTGCCGCCCTCACGAGTGGTCGTGCTGGCCTGGATCAGCCGCAACGCCGCCTGCTTGGGGCGAGGGATAGCGCGCTGCAAATCGACCAATCGCTGCAGCGAGGCTTGGTTCAAGCTCGGTTCAAGATCGGGAGCTCGTAGGGCCTTTTTGAGGCGAGCCACGCTTTGTTGTAAGCGTTCGGGCATAACCGGCTTGAGCAAATAGTCGACCGCCTGTTGCTCGAACGCCTGGACCGCGTATTCATCATAAGCGGTGACAAACACCAATTGCGGGAAGCGCACGTCGTCGGGCCACTCTTCGGCCAGCGCAATCGCCAGCTCCAGGCCACTTTGACCGGGAATGCGAATGTCCAGAAACAACACGTCGGGCCGCAGAGCAAGCGCGCGCTGCTGGGCAGATTCGCCATCGCCTACTATTTCAAGTACCTGCAGCTCGGGCCAACTCAAAAAAAGCTCGGCGCGCAGACCCTCGGCCTGCAAGGGCTCATCTTCAACGATCAGGGCAGTGGCAATCATGCTGGCGGCAGAATGACGCGGGCACGAGTGCCGAGCGGCCGATTCTCGCTGATCTCGAAACTCGCCCGCCCGCCATAAGCCGCTTGCAATCGGGCCCGGACCTGGCTCAGGCCAAACGTGTTGCGTGGGTCGGAACTTGCTGCGACTTCCGGATGAACCGTGTAAGGTTCTGGCAATCCGACGCCGGTATCGATGATCTCCAACTGCAACTGGCCGTCGGCGCGGCGAATCGCCCGGACCGAGATTTCGCCACCCGCCACCGCCGGTTCAAGGCCGTGACGGATGCTGTTTTCAACCAGCGCTTGCAACAACAGCGGTGGTACCGGTTCGGCCGCGAGTGCGGTCGGCAAATCAAGGTCGAAGCGCAATCGCGGACCCATCCGCACCGACATCAACTCCAGATAGTCGCGCAAACGCGCGAACTCCTCACTTAAGGGGTGCCAGATCTGTCGCGAGCCACCCAAGGTAGCGCGCAGGTAACGGTTCAACTGATCGAGCATCGACACGGCACGCTGCGGATCGATTGGAATCAGCAAGCGCAGACTGGCCAAGGTATTAAACAGCATATGCGGTTCAAGCTGACTTTGCAGCAGTTTGAGCCGCGCCTCGGCGATATCGCGTTGCGCGGTCATCAATTGTGCCTGCTGAAGCTGTGCCCGACCGCGAGAAAAATAGAAGTAAGTGATGACGGCACCGACGCACGCCGTTAACAGCAGGTAGGCGGCAAAACGGCCTGGTGCGAGCCAGATCAACGCCCAGGTTGAACAACCGCAATAGGCATCGCCAATTGTCGTGCCCAACACATAGCCAATCACGATACTCAATAGAATCAGCGAGGATTTTGGCCGACCCTGCGGCCACAGCTCACCAATCGAGTCCTTAAAGGGTAGCCGGCTGAGATCGATCAGGAGCCAAGTCAGAATTGAGATTGATAATGCGTAAACCCACTGAATGTCCCAGCGTTGATTACCCGCCAAGGTCAAACCAAAGGCGATAACACTGGCCACGACGAGCGCAAGCACACCGTGCGAGGCGAAGCCTAGTAGTTCGGGGCGAGACATTTTCATGGTTGAGTAGGCGACCTCAAAAAAGTCAATGTTATTGCAGGCTCGGCACGTTATGACGCAGTCAGTTTGACTTCAGGGCGGGTTTAATTAGATGTCCGATGAAAAAGTTTGCGATGGCATGGTAGACCGCTGGTACATCGCTGCGTTTGAACTCGATCGGGTCACTCATCAGGATTCTTTCGCGCTCGCTGTCCGGGCCGGGCCAGGGTGACAATACCGAAGCATGTCCGCCGTCAGGCAATTCGGCGAGTAGCGTACAGGGGTGACACGCCCGACTAATCGCTCGGACATGAAATTCGGGCGCGAGCCAGGCATCGCGACCCGCTTCGATGAGTCCGATCGGAATAGCCGGCGCTTTAACGGATGACGGATCAATCACGGCGGCACTGGGAACGGCCGCCACAACGGCCGCAATTCGTGCGTCGTGGTGTCGATAGCTTGTGTCATCCGTGAACAGCATGACGATGATCCAGCGGGCAATGGCAATTCGCAAGCTATCAAAAAAGCCGCCGCCGCTCAGGCTCGAATACAGCCCTACGCAGGCCGGAAAATCCGCCGCGATGTGTGCTCGGCAATGTTCGGCAAAGGCGGCCGGTGACCAACTCGCACCGGCCAGGATGAGCGCCGTCAAGCCGCCGGCCGACATGCCGTAAACGCCGACCCGATCGAGCAAAAGGATGTCGGCGAATCGCGGCGCAGCAGCGACCCGGTCGATCACTTGCGTGACTTGCGCTGGACGAAGCTTCCAGGACCAGGGGCCTGCGAGGCGACTGCTGCGCCAGTTATCGCCCAAGTGGTCAGCAAATGCGACCACGAAGCCGGCCTGAACCAGGGTGCGTGCCAAATCGGCGTGCGGCCAGGGCGATCCGCCCGAGCCATGCGAGATGATCACCAGCCGGCTATTACCGGCAATGACTGCGCCATCAAGCGCTGCGTCAAAGGCAAAGCGGCCGCGCTGATGGGTGGTTTCAGCGTCGCTGCTCGGATAGAAAATCGTGATGACCGCGTCATCGTCGGCTGCGATCAGACGCGAGAATCCAACCGCCGCGACGGCAGGACCAGTGGAAGCGAAAAAAAACGCCGGCAAAAGCACAGCGCAATACAAGAGGTGAGCCAGGACAGTACGCAATGGGGTCTCGCCGGAAAACTTCGATTAGCCAAACAGCTCTATATCGTTAATGTGCAGCGGCGCGTCGAAATCAGAAAGCCGGGTGCGACAAAATCACCGGAAGCGAGTGCCGGATGCGGTTCTGGACGACCAAACTGCTTTGGGTCGGCAGCACGTTTGAAAAGCGTATGATTGGCCTCCGGCCAGCAGAACCTGCGGCCAAAGCGGCAATTTTCAGCGGAGAATCAGATGGGCCTTTTGGATCTTTTGCAGCAGGCTACTGCCGCAGCAACGCGCGGCAACGGCACGGCTAGCGACGCCGGTAATCAGCATCTGAACCAGGCAGTGCAAGAGGCACCGCCGGAATTGCTTGCGCACGGTATGTCCGAAGCGTTTCGCTCGGACCAAACCCCGCCGTTTGGACAGATGGTCGGTCAGTTGTTTGGTCAATCCAATGGCAGCCAGCAAGCCGGCGTGCTCAATCAGATTTTGGCGGCGGCCGGTCCGGCAATTCTGGCCGGCGTGGCAGGCAGCATTCTTAGCAAAGTCATGACGCCGGGCACCAGTCAGATCACGGCCGCCCAGGCCGAAAAGTTATCGCCCAGAGATGTGCAGCAGATCGCCACACATGCCGAGCAACAGTCGACCGGCGTGGTTGATCAGATCGGCCGTTTCTACGCCGACCATCCGACCCTGGTCAAGACATTGGGCAGCGCCGCCTTGTTAATCGCCGCCGTGAAGATGAAGAACCAGTTGACCAAGTAATTTGGCGAATCGGCGACCCCTCAAGCGGCCATCGGTGTCAGCCCTTCGTCAATCGGCAGCGAGTTATCGCGTGACCACTCGTTCCAGGAACCGAAGTACATCTTGACGTCGTCATAGCCCGCTTCTTTCAGCGCCAGGTAGGTGTTCGATGCGCGCGCACCTTTGAAGCAGTACAAGTTCAAAGCAAGCAGCGCATCATTATGATCGGTGCCGGGTTAGTCGGTGTCGAGATTGCCGATGACCTTGGCAAACTGATCAAGTGTCAAAGGTGAGTTTTGATTTCGACTACTCTGCGTATGGAATACCCTGATCAACCATCGTCCAGATCGTGCGCGCCGCCGGCCGCTCGCGTTCCTCGCAGATGTGCCCAACCAAACCTGCCGAGCGACTGATGACTGCAATTCCGCGCATGATTGCTTGTTGAATGCCGATTTCTCCGAGCACAGCGGCAATAGCGCCGGTGGCGTTAATCGTCAAATGGCGCCCGTAAGCGCGATCAACCTCGATCGACAAGGCCTTGAGCGCAGCAATGTGTCGACCGGCAACACCTTGCCGGATAGCAATTTCAAACAGTCGCGGCGTACGAGGATCGTCCGGTCGCAAATGGGGATGACCAAAGCCGTGCATCGACTTTTTCTGGGCGCGATGCCGATCAGCAATATCGCGAGCCCGCGCCTCAACCCCTTCGGGTGCCGTCAACATCTCTTCGATCAGCATTGAGCATCCTTCCATCGTGCCGACGAAGGTACTGCCCACACCGAGCAATCCGGCTGCAACGGCCGATTGCAAGGCTTCCGGCGCGGAGTCGTAAATGAGCCGGGTCACAATGGCGCTCGGAGTCAGACCGTGCTCCATCAAGGTGACCAATACTGCGTCGAGGACCATCGTGGCCGCCCGGGTCGGGCGCTCGCCGGTCAAATGAAACAGGATCATTTCGGTAAAGGTAAGCTCACCCATCAGATCGTTGACCAGGTCGGCACCGCGAACATAAATCGCGTCAGAAGTATGCCGCGCAATACCGGTCGTGATCGGTTGATTCGGTTGATTCGGTTGGTTTGATTGATTCATGACGACGAGTACCGCTGGAGTTTTAACGCCCTTAGTTTAGGGCCAATCATTACGACTCACTTAGAATGAGCATCTTCGGATCTTCTGACTCGCAATCGCGCAAGGCGCATTGCAGCATTGCGGCGTTGCGCCCGATTTGCGATGCCCGCTTGGTTCCAGAACCATCAGGCGCGCCGCGTCCGCTTAATCAACCTGGAAGTATCGCCCCATGATCTCTGCGCAAGAAGCCCTCTCAAGACTTCAGGAAGGCAATGCCCGATTCGTCTCCGAGGCCAGCCAACCGGGCACCTTGTCGAATCAATCGCGCCGGCGCGACCTGACTTCGGGCCAGGAGCCTTTCGCCATTATTTTGGGCTGCTCGGACTCACGCGTGCCGGCAGAAATTGTCTTTGACCAGGGTCTTGGTGACTTGTTCGTCATTCGGGTCGCCGGCAATATCGTGGCACCGTCCCAGGTGGGCAGCGTTGAGTTCGCAGCCGCACAATTCGGCACGCGATTGGTGGTGGTGCTCGGGCACTCGCAGTGCGGTGCCATTGAAGCGACCGTGCGCGAGGTGCGCCGGCCAGCCCAGGAACAGTCGCGTAATTTGCGCTCGATTGTTGATCGAATTCGCCCTTCGATCGAGCTCTTGGTCGGTACCGGCCTCATGCATGATCACGACACCCTGGTGCGCCACGCGGTACGAGCCAACGTCCGATTCTCAACCAATCACTTGCGACATGGTTCCGAGTTGTTGGAGCAACTGATCCAGGACGACGGCCTCATCATCGTCGGTGCCGAATACTCGCTGGAAACCGGCGTCGTCGAATTCTTCGACTTCATGCCAGCGCCTTAAGGGTGGACATCGCCGTTGCAGTCAGGACGGCTCTGCGCGGGCGCGGGCAATACACCGTTGATGTCGTTCATCAACCCGAGTAGCAAACCATTCAGTGGTCAGACTGCGCGTAATCTTCGGACTCTTGAGTTGAATTTTAGGCATGGCCGCACGCGCCACAGCCGCTCCGCTCTTGCGATCGGCAAGCACCATGACCTTCTGAAACAAGCTGCCGCGCTCGAACTGCGGCGACTTCTCAAGCTCCAGCGCGGCGCGAATCGCCGAATGGTCCATGCCGAGACTGCTGGCGATCGAACGGGTCGCCAGTTCGGTATTGCCGGGTTTTTTGGAGGCATCAGGCCCGTAGTCAATCAGATCGCCATCCAACGATAAGGCCACACCCGAGACGAGGCTCACGGCCGATTGAAACGCGGCGTTGCGGCTCGCATAATGACCCGCGTTAAAGTCGGCAAAACGATAAATCATCTTGTCATAACTGGTCGAATAATCGAGCAAGTGTGCGATGCCGAAGTACAAACCGCCGCGCCGGGTGAATACTTCGTTGCGCAGGTTGCCTGCGAGCGAGTAAGGGTAGGTGTTCGCGGCAACATGCTTCTCGGCATAGGCAATGCTGACCTGCATCGGCCCCGCCGTGCGCACCGGATTCCACCCGGCAAACAGTCGTTTGCCCATCGGCACTATGTCGATGAAGTCTTCGAAGATTTCACTCAAATCGCGCTCGGTGCTCACCGCGTCGATTCGTTCGCTGTAGCTCTTGCCGTTTGACGACGACAGCAACAAGGCAGTGTGCACGACTAGCTTGGGCACACCCGCGCGCTCCGCCTTGGCGTCGATCTCCCGCCAGGCGATCGCCGGCAAGCCGGGCACTGCAGGGTTGGCTCGAAAGCTCGACTCCTGTTCGGTGATTGCAATCGCCGCGCACATATTCGGAATATTGACGGCAATCTTTAACGCGTCCAATGCGGTATAAATATCGCTGGACCAGCCACTGCGATCATTGACATTGGGCGGCAGCGCCTTCGCGATCAAGGCCTTGGCCTCTGCCGGTGTCATCGCACTGCGCGTCGGAACCCGCTCGTCGGTTGCGCAGGCAGCCAGCACAGTAGCACCGCACAAGGCGGCGAGTCGCATTGCTCTGGACAAAATTCTCGGGTTCAATCGCTTCCTTGGGACTACGGTCAAACTGTGCAGCCATTCTTGGCCGTGAACTGGCTCCTGGGTCTTCACTGAACTACACTAAGTGCATCATAACTTTCAACACTCATCCATGAAACGCCGAAATCTGCTCAAACTTGTGCCAGTTGCAGCGGCGTTGTCGTTGACACCGCCCGCCCGGTCATAGGACAAGAATGCGCTGTTGCGAATTGTGGTGCCGTACGCCGCCGGCGGTCAGTCTGACCTGCTCGCCCGAGCCCTGGCGCAGTCGCTGACCAAGAGTCTGGAGCGCAGCGTTATCGTTGAAAACAAGGCCGGCGCGGCTGCGCTGATCGGTACCCGTGCGGTGCAAAGCGCGGCACCAGACGGCAATACCATTTTGTTCCACAACGCGGGCTTCGTCGCCCTGCCGTTGTTAACGAAGGCCAGCACCTATGACCCGGTCAAGGATTTCATGCCGGTTTCAATGGTCGGCTTCAGTCCCAACTTTCTGGTGATCAATGGCAACGTGCCGGCCAAGAACTTGCCGGAGTTCATTGCCTGGGCAAAAGCGCAACCCGACGGCATTGAAGCGGCCAATTCATGCATTGGATCGGCGGGACATCTGGCCAGCC
>JANORY010000154.1:0-3843 GCA_031415535.1 Burkholderiales bacterium
TCGATGAACGCCACTATCGCAAGGTGCTAATTCACGGTGCCCGCGCGTTGGCAACCCGCTTCAATCCGCAAGTTGGAATGATCCGTTCCTGGGATTTCGGCGCTTGGCGGTTCCCGGTCATTGTCGATAATCTGATGAATCTTGAACTGCTCACCAAGGCCGCGCGCCTGAGCGGCGAAGAACGCTTGCATGCGGTTGCCGTATCGCATGCTGACAACACCTTGAAGCATCATTTTCGGGCGGACGCGAGCAGTGTTCATCTGGTAGATTTTGACCCGAACAGCGGCACGGTCATCAGTAAGCAAACCGTTCAGGGCGCAGCCGATTCCTCGAGCTGGTCACGCGGCCAGGCCTGGGGTCTCTACGGCTACACGATGATGTATCGCGAGACCGGCCGCGCCGAGTATCTGGCGCAGGCGCAGCGAATCGCACGATTCATCATCAATCATCCTCGACTACCCGCCGACAAGATTCCCTATTGGGATTTTGACGCGCCGGAGATTCCGAACACTTTTCGCGATGCCGCTGCTGCGGCAATCATGGCCTCGGCGCTGATGGAACTGAGCGGCGTTGCCGATCCTGAATTGGCGTCGCAATGCAGCCTGCTGGCGCGTCAACAACTGCTGGCTCTGTCGTCACCGACTTATCTGTCCCGTGCGGGTGAAAATGGCGGCTTCCTGCTCATGCATGCGGTCGGCAATCGGCCCTCGAACATCGAGGTGGACGCCGCGCTGAATTATGCGGACTACTATTTTTTGGAAGCGCTCTTGCGTTACCGCAGAGCCAGGAACCCATGAGGTCAACACGATGACGCCGCAGCCACTGATCACTGGGACGTCCACATTTCACCCCATTCACAGGATTCCCACCTTTTCAAAGGGGCTCGTCCATGAGCATCGAACTGGACCACCTTATTGTGCCGTGCCGCAATCGTGTTGAGTCGGCCGGGCTGTTCGCCGAACTCTTCGCAGTCCCGTGGGGGCAGGCCCACGCCGGCCCGTTCTGTGCGGTCTATTTGAATGAGCGCTTGACCCTCGACTTCGACGAAACCCTTGAGCCGTTTCCCATCCAGCATTATTGCTTTCGGGTTGACTCAAGCAACTTCGACGCAATTCTGTCGCGGCTCAAGGCGGCGGGAATTCCGTACCGAAGCACGCCACACGGCCCGGTTGATCTGCTCATCAATAGCGCTTTTGGCGGCAAGATGATCTACTGGAATGAACCCGACGGCCATGTCTGGGAGATGCTGACCGTGAGTTATGCGCGGCAATCGACCGGTTAAAAATATTTACACATCGTTGAGTCTTGCTACATGTTCTTTTCGGCGTGATTGGTTTATCGTCATTCAATCAGTGACCACGCTGGTGCGCCGCGCCGGATGCCTCAATGCTCGGGCGCTCGGGCGCTCGCCGGGCATTTGGTAACCGCTAGCTTGTTGAACTATGTCACCATGAACCAGCCCAATCGAAAAACGTTTGTCGCCAGCCTCGTCGCGATTCTTGTCGGACTCAGCCTAATGATTTTGGCTGGAGCAAGTCGGGCCGAGGCGATCGCAGCCACCAATCCACTGGTTTCGGTGAACGCCCGCGATCAAAGTCTGACAGCGTTTCTGAACGAATTGCTCGGTGCAGCGGGCTATTCGACGGTGATCAGTTCGGCAGTTGATAGTCGAGTGAGTGGTCGCTTCGATGGTCGACTTGATACCGTTTTGGGCGACTTAGCACGTAAGCAGGCGATTACTTTCTATCGAACTGGCAAGATCATTTATGTCTACCGGACCGATGAAATCGGCGCGTGAATTCTGTCTACCAAGCCTGCCCAGGCCGATCGTCTCACCCGCGTCGCCCGCAAGTTGGGGATGTTTGACAGCAACAACTTTCTGGCACGCGCCGAAAACGGCACTGTTGTGGCGGTCGGAACGCCGCGCTTTCTGGATCAATTGGATGAGTTGGCTCAAGCGGATAAATCCGAGCTTGCTGCCGCCCGGACCGCGACACCCGGCAATCTGAATTCGGCCAATGATCAGCAGCCGTAGGGGAAGTTAGCAAACACTTCGAAAATCGAACAAGCTGAACGCTCAGCCAGTACCGATCGAGTTGCCAAGCCCCGCACGGTCGCAAAAGCTTCGCCTGCAGTTACGGGCACCAAAACCGGCGCTGCCTCGTTGGTTGGTCCGCAGCCGGTCAGTATCGTGACGATTGACAATCCGGCGATCAAGCCGACCAGCATAGTCGGCCTAACGCCAGCGGCAGTAAGCGCTAACAGCTCTAACCCATTGCCGACCGCCCTGCCTGAACTGACGCCGGCAGTGTTGGACGCGCCGACCGCGGCTGGCAGCACAAACAGCCCTCTGCTGGCTCAGAATTCCGCGACGGAACGCGCGCCGCTGCGCCCGCGTATTGTTTGGCGCTCGGCGTACGCGCCGCCCGAAAAAGCCAATATCGCAACCCGGTAACGAATTTCGAAAGGCCCACGGCCGCTAATGGCCGGCGTGACTTCGGCGGTTATTACGGCAGTTACTTCGGCAGCTTGGCCAGCCAGCTTGCCAATTCGTGGTTCACCGCATCCGGCTGTTCCTGAGCCATCCAATGACCACTGTTAACAAGCCCTTCCGTGAGTTTGCTGCAGCTCGCGCGCATCGGATCGGCCAGACGCGAAACGACGGTCTCACAGGTGTAATCGTTGCGCGCATGCAGGAACAGCACCGGCATTTGCAGACGCCCGCCATTCACCGAACGCTGCGCATAAGCCGAGTTCAACGGGTCGTTCATGTACCAGGAGCCTGGCCCAAAAAAACCATTGCGTTGCAGGCCTTCGACATAGATCGCCATGGTGGCTTCATCAAGCACCGCCGTGTCCATCGGCAAATCCGGTGCTTGGGCGGCACCGCCAAACCAGCCCTTGTGAATGCGCGCATACGCCAGCACGGCCGGTTTACCCGCTCCTTCCGGGCGACCCGCCCGAAACAGGGCTTTGACGGTCGCTGGAATGTTCGCCTCCAGGCATGCCTGTACCCGTTCAAACTGCTCTCGGTAGTGCAGAAAATACTCCCACTGGCCGGCTGGAAATCGATCTGCCGGATACAGTGTGCGGTCGATGAGCGGCAGCAAACTATCGATCGTGAAGCCGTCGGGGTGATAAGGCACGCACAAATTAGCAAGGGCTACACAGTGTTCGGGATGATGACTGGCGATCGACCAGACTACCGGCGAACCCCAGTCGTGGCCAACCCAGATGGCTCGTTCATGACTTTATCTGCCACCGGGTCCACCACCGGGCCGGTCCCACGCCCCTTGACCTTGGTGGCGTGCGTGCGCTGCGAGCAACTCCAGCATGTCCTGCGTCGCCGCTTCAACAGCATAGTCTTCATGCCGATCATAGACACTCGAGCCACCATAACCACGCATGTCGGGTGCCACGGCACGATAGCCGAGTTCAGCCAAATACCGCAACTGGTGACGCCAACTGATGGCGCGCTCTGGCCAGCCGTGCACCAGAATCACCAGCGGTGCGTCCGCTGCACCACAACTCAGATACTGCGTCGTATGTCGGGCGGTGCTGGTTCGCGCGGTGGTAATTTCAAAGGACATGGTCGATCAGCGATAAACGCCATCCCAGGGACCCGGCTGTACCGATGCGCTGAGTCGGTCGGCAGCGGCGATCGGCCGGTTCATCGTGAAGGTTGATTCAGGCGACACCACCGAGTAGTCCATGTAGCCCATGCGCGCCACCGGACGAATAGCGGCGGTGTCGACCAGGCCATCCTGAATGAACTGCTCGTCGATATAGATGCCCACCACCAAGCCGAACACCACGAACTGCGGTTCCGTCGGCATGCGCTTT
>JANORY010000155.1:0-1256 GCA_031415535.1 Burkholderiales bacterium
TTGCAGTGGAACTCACGAATTTAGTGGGCAGCCAGTCCGGTATCGCCGCTGTATTTTAGTATGAACTGGCTTTGCGGCTCGGTATTGAACCTGCGCGCCAATGTAGTCGTTGGAAAGGGCGAACCGAAAGAATCAAGCACAGGGTGAGCTATAAACTTAAAGCCGGCTCTTTTCAGTTGGCTCCAGCCGACCTTCACGCGATGCTCAAAGCTGCCGATACGTGCTCAGGAAAGATTTGCGCGGGCGCTTCGCGGTCATCCTAAATTACAGCGGCGATATCGGACTGGCTGCCCACTAAATTCGTGAGTTCCACTGCAACGCAAAGTATGATTCTGTTTCATCCTTCACAGAATAAGCGTCAACTTTTTTAACCCGAGACCCAAAGCATGAACAACATCAACTCTCGAACGATTCGCACTGGTCGAATGGCGACGCACTTTCTACACTCGGGAGAAGGACAGCGCATTCTCTTGTTACACGGATGGCCGGAGTGGTCGCACGTATGGCGCCCCGTCATCAACAGGTTAAGTGACCGATTCGAATTATTTGCGCCCGACTTCAGAGGCTTTGGCGCGTCGCAAAAGTTCGGACCGGGCCCTTCGGCCGGGGCCGGTCCCGAGGTGCTTGCTGCGGACATTCTTGACTTGGCCGACGCGCTCAACATCGACCGTTTCGGCCTGGTGTCCCATGACGTCGGTGCCTATGTGGCGCAAGTCATTGCGCAAAAGGCGCCTGGGAGACTTTCCGGACTCTTCTTCTTTAATGTGCCTTACCCGGGAATTGGCGCGCGGTGGCTGGCTCCAAGTCACGTACTGGAGACCTGGTACCAAGCATTCCATCAGATGCCGTGGGCAGCGGACCTGGTCGGTGCATCGCGCGATACGTGTCGCACCTACTTTGGTGCCTTCCTTCGCCATTGGGCCTGCGACCCGCACGTATTTGATGCCGAACTCGAGACCTGGGTTGATAACTTCATGGTTCCGGGAAACATTCAGGGAGGATTCAACTGGTATCTCAGCGCTCATCAAGTGCGTATGGCGGCGATCGAAGGCAGAACACCACCTGCGCCGCCAATCCACCTACCCACTCGTGTCTTTTGGGGCGCGGAAGACCCGATCGTAAAAGCCGAGTGGGCGGATCGACTACCGGAATTTTTCACAAACGTCCGTGCAACGTTGGCACCTGGAGCAGGGCACTTCGTGCATTATGAAAAGCCTGACGCGGCGAGCTTTGAAATAGCCGAGTTCTTCGCCTCA